>JAKQBU010000329.1 GCA_029573975.1 Planctomycetota bacterium | reverse complement strand
AAAAGAGGTAGATTTTAATTAGAATGTTTTTCTGGTCAAATATGTTTTCGCAAAATCGAATTTTACCAACACTTTGGATCCTTTTTGTTTTATAGTTTAAAAATAAGAAGAATAATAGTAAGACACTATAAAATAAAATACAGGCAAGAATATTCAGCTTGCCAAGAGTTCCCAGTGTAAGTATGCCAAGCAAAATTATGATTGGATAACTTGAAACAGCTATAAGAGCCTTCCTCCAGGGAGCTCGATTGCCAAACATGATATCCGTGATAAAGATGGCATTTAATAATACAAGTAGGTTACTTAAAACAAAAAATACTTTATCCATTTTATTATCCTTCCAGCAATAAAACGGTCATTTGCATGGGCGGCACGGCGGTGTCGGGGGTAAGCTGGAGATACTGGTAATCCAGGCAGGAATGAAGCTGCAAACCGGGAGATGCTTCCAGTTTGCCCTGTTCGTCCAGATATCGAACCCGTTGGACGGCAAAGGGGATCCGGGCCAGGCGCACACGGGAATTGACGGCCCAGTCGAAGCTGAGGTTGAGCAGGGCCAGCAGGAGGCGTTTGCGTTTTGGATCGGGTATCAGAAAAGGGACCAAGTCGGGCGTATTTTCCACAAAGCCCGTCAGCCGATGGCGCAGCAGCCAGTTGAAAATGTCATACAGATGCCGCTGCCGTTCCGTTCCGAGCAGAACCGGATAGGTATCCAGATTCAGGTTATAAGGCAAAATCGCGGCGCGTTGATTTTTTTGCTTGTGATCGAACAAGACAATCCCCGGCGTTTCGGGCAGCGTCTGCTTTCGCAATAAAGCCGTGATGGGCCGGGCGTCCGGGTGCACCGGCTGCAAAAGGCGATAGTCCCGTGCCGAAAGTTGATTCTTCAGCAGCACCCGGTATCCATAATAGGGCGCGGCAAAGGTCTGATCGGAAAAGATTTCCACCTGCACATCCCGGACGGTTCCGGCCACTTTCAAGCCCAGCAGGTCGGACCGGTTCATTTTTTGAATCGTCTGGGCAGCCAGGGCATCCAGCAGTACTCCCTGCTCAAATACCCTGTCCAATTGTTTTCGGCTCAACTGGCTGGGCGTCTTGCCGGTGAGAATATAGGCAGTGTCCTCGTCATTAATTTGAGTTGGCGTAACTATTGTAGTGGGGATGCCGGACCGCCATAGGAGAAGCGGCCAGCCATTATCAGTATCCGCTTCATCCGCTATCACAACCCGCAGAGCGGACTGGCGGGGGACCTCGGGAAGCAGTGACGCCAGTTTCTTGAGGAACCGGGTGTTTTTTTTGTGTACCGCCAGATAGGGATTTTCCGTACCCGGTGCGGTTCCCACCTGGTCAAAACAATCCACCATAATCTGGCGCAGGCCCAGTAACACATTCAGATTGATCTGCATCCGGGACGCTTCCGCACTTTTGTGAAAACTGCCGGCGGCCGGATGTTCGATCATTCCCAAGAGATCGAAGCCGTTTCGAGGTGCAGAATCGGGCAAACCGTTTGCCTCGTTTGCGGCAAGCCGGGAACAGACGGCGGCTATAGTCTGCGCGGCCAGCAAAAGCCCGGTCCGATCCTGATCCGACGGAAACGGCTGGGTCTGGGAGAGAGCCGGTTTTTTAATCCCCGCCAGTTCGGCGGCTAGTTGATGGGCCGTAAGGGAATATCGATCATACCGGTCCGGCCAGGCGGCCAGCAGCCCCAGTTGGATATTGCTGCGTACCGAAAAAACGGACCGGCTGACGGTTCGGGCCAGATGCAGGAGCTTACTGCCGGAAACAGGATGGGTCCCCTCCTGATTCATCCGATTTACCAGCGAATCATCGGCCCAAATCTTTGGGACCGGAATCTGAGCTGCCCGTCCATACATTTCCCTCAGATAATTCCGCCAGTGGCAGAAATCTGTGTGTAAACCGGTAAGCAGACCCGGCAAGATCAGTTCCACCGCAATATCGTTTCGTTTGCATTGGGAAACCACCCTTTGCAGCCGTTCGAATCTGTCCGTCAAGTCTGAACGATCCAGCACAGGCTCATCCAGATCCGGATCGACCAGGCGGAAAGCCGCCCGGTGAGCCTGCATGGAATGCAGCGCCTCCAGGGCATTTTTCAGTTTGCCATCGGTCTGGTATTGGCTCCAGGAAAAACAATAAATCAATTCCACGGAATCTTTTTGAGGCATATCCAAACAGCTCTAGTACCTATCATTCAACCAACAGGAGCGAATACTATAGCGAAGATCCAAAAAGCAGAACAGAAAAAACACTGAGAAATTTGTTTTGTTTACATAATTGCTTGTTGATAAATAAATTACAACGAGTCGGTCCGAATCTTCCCCCGCTTCGGCTTGCGGTGATAATTTTTTGATTTACATTTATCCATCTGCTAAGTACAATTTACAGTTTTATTATTGATCGTACGAGTAACAGGAGTAGATAAACGTGAAAAAAGACATTCATCCCAAGTATGTAGAAGCCAAGGTGAAATGCGGCTGCGGCAATGAGTTTGTCACCCGCTCGACCATTTCCGAAATCCATGTGGAAATCTGTTCTGCCTGCCATCCGTTTTACACCGGCAAGCAGAAATTTGTGGATACCGCCGGCCGGATTGAGAAATTTCAGAAGAAATACGGCGGTAAATACGGCAAAGCCGCCAACTAGCGAATTACCAACCCAACACGCTGCCTGAGGTTCTGTGTGTATCCCGGACAGCGTGTTTTTTACAGGTTGACGATGGCGATCCCCCTGACCCCGACCGATGAACGAGTGCTGGCTAAGCTGGCTAAAATAAACCAGCGGTTTGAGGAGCTGGAAGCACAAATGAACACTCCTGCGCCGGGCGGATTTTCCGCGCAGTTTGTGCAGCTTGCCAAAGAACACGGTACGTTGAAAGACATGGTGAATTTATACCGGTTGTATCTGGAGCTGGGACGCCAATATCAGGAAACCGAATCCTTGCTGCAGGAGGGGGCCGCCGACACGGATATGCAGGAGCTGGCGGCGGAGGAACTGAACCATTTGAACGGCAAGCTTCAGGACGCGCTCCACCGGGCCAAAGAAAAACTGGTCATGTCGCAGGACGCGACCATCGGCTCGATTATCGTCGAAATCCGGGCTGGCACCGGCGGCGATGAGGCCTCGCTTTTCGCCCGCGATCTGTATGGTATGTACACGCGGTATGCCGAGAAACGCGGCTGGAAGATGGAACAGATGGATTTTTCCACCACGGAAAAGGGAGGTTTTCGCGAGATCATTTTCAGCCTGAAAGGGGAAGGGGTCTGGCAGGCACTGGGTTATGAAGGCGGCGGGCATCGCGTGCAGCGGGTGCCGGAAACGGAGGCCCAGGGCCGGATTCACACCTCGGCGGCCACAGTGGCGGTCTTGCCGGAACCGGAAGAACTGGAAATCGATATCAAGAAAGAAGAGGTTATCGAGCATGTGTGCCGGGCCAGCGGGCCGGGCGGCCAGAATGTCAACAAGGTCAGCTCCGCCATTAAGCTCGAACATATTCCCACAGGAATTACCGTCAGTATGCAGGATGAGAAAAGCCAGCATAAAAACCGGGCCAAGGCCTGGCGGATCCTTCGCAGCCGGGTATATGACCTGTACGAACAGCAAAAACGGGCCGAACGCTCCGAGACCCGCAAAACCATGATCGGCTCCGGCGACCGGTCGCAGCGGATCCGAACCTATAATTTCCCCCAAAACCGGCTCACCGACCACCGGATCAATCTGTCTCTTTACAGCCTCGATAAAATTATTATGGGGGAAATGGATGAACTGGTCAACGCCCTGACGGAATACGACGTGCAGCAGCGGCTGGAGAATTTGTAAGTGGTGCCGTAGCCCGCATTTCTCACGAGCTTTCGATTTTCAGCGGTCTTTTTGCCCGCCTTCTTCGTTCTCGTCGCTATCTGTCCTCAACCTATATACGTATAGGCCTGCGGAAGATAGCTCCTGCGGCCTCGAAGGCGGCCACAAATTCGCGCTGAAAACAGACGGTCGAGGTTGACGATTCCCAAAATAGCACATAAGACGTACTGAATCAGTGGAGTTATCAATATTTTCGTCAAAACCCCGTGAGAAATGCGGGTTAAACCGTTCTACACCGTATTCACACCAGGGGGATACGTTGTTCCCTGG
>JAKQBU010000327.1 GCA_029573975.1 Planctomycetota bacterium | reverse complement strand
ACAGGGAAGCCCTGCTGGAAAAACTCAGCACTTTTGAAGAAATACAATTACAGGAAGTGCCGCAGGAGAGACGATGTTCCTTTTACTATAGCAACGAGAGCGTATTGCCGCGAATAAAGGAAATTGCGCGGGAACTGGGGTTGTCCGTTATAACTTCTGCTGAAAAATATTTAGACTTTTTACCGGAAGGGGTTTCCAAGGGCACAAGTTTAAAAAATCTCCTTCAAGCTGAAGGTCTGCCTGAAGCAGCGGTTCTGGTGGCGGGCGACACATTAAACGACCTCTCACTGATGCAAACGGGATATAAAGGGTGTATCGTTGGCAACAGCGAGCCGGCGCTGAAAAAAATGATGCTGTCAGAAAAGAACATTTATCTGGCCACCGGAGAAGGTCCAGCGGGCATTGTAGAGGCTATTAATTTCCACGGCTTTGGCAAAGCCTTAGGCTTCTCGGCGCAAAACAGCACCGTTTCTTACGGTAAAGCCGATTTGCTTATGGTCTACCACCGGCAGCCCTTTGATGAAATCAAGCGGGGCAATAAATATATCCGCCGGAAGCCCAAAAGCCCCAATGGCATTATACCTACGCTGCTGGGTTTTTTTTCCAGGGGTGAAAACGGCGCATGGGTTGCCTGGTCGCAGCAGGAAAGCAGAACCCCCGAAAACTTTGAACGGTATGTAGCGGTAGATAAAGACGCGTACCCGAACCTGATAGCCGCACGCATAGCATTAACCCCAAGCGATGTAAGTTTTTTTTATAAACAGTTTTCCAAGGAATCATTCTGGCCGATTATATTTTCATTCCCCGGCAGGGTCTCCTTTGTTGAGAGTCACTGGAAGCACTTCTGTGAAATCAATCAGCTTTTTGCGGCTACGGCCGCGGAAGTCGCCGCCTATGGAGCTACCGTATGGATTCATGACTATAATTTGTGGATGACCCCCTCGTACTTACGAGACCTGCGGCCGGATGTTAAAATAGCATTTTTTCACCACACCTCATTTCCGGGAGCGGATATCTTCAACATCATACCCTGGAAAAGAGAGATTATAGCCAGCCTGTTGAAATGTGACTATGTCGGTTTTCATATTCCCCGCTATGTTGAAAACTTCATTGATGTGGTTCGCTCTAATGTCCCTGCTGAAATTCTAGAAAAAGAAAGCTGCGCCCCTACCTATTTAACCTATGGCTGCGCCCTCGGGGCGGAAGAAATGCCGCGAAAAATTCGAACGGCCTACGGCGAGGTGGGTGTCGGCGCTCATCCTGTAGGAATTGACAACAATAAAATTCAAACCATCGTCGAGGATGAGAGAACAACACGGCTGGCGGAAAATCTCCTGCATGAGGCGAAAGGGAGAAAAATCATTTTATCGGTCGAACGGCTGGATTATGTCAAGGGCCCGATTGAAAAAATGCTGGCCTATGAGGCTTTTCTCGAGCAGCACCCGGAGTGGCGCGAAAAAGTCACCATGATAAATATCGTTACCCCCCCGACCCCGGGGATGGAGGTGTATAAATCAACACGGGAAAAACTCGATCAGGTTATCGGCAGGGTAAACGGACGCTATTCGGGGGTAAACTGGACCCCGGTAAAGTACTTTTTCCGTTCTCTTCCCTTTGAGGAATTGGTTGCTTACTATGTTGCGGCGGATATCGCCTGGATAACGCCCCTGCGTGATGGATTGAATTTAGTGTGTAAAGAATATGTCTCGGCCAAAGCAGCCTCGCGCAGGCAGGGAGTATTAGTTCTTTCGGAATTTGCGGGCGCCGCCGCAGAACTGAAAGGCGCTATTCTGACAAATCCTTACGACATAAACGGCATGGTTCAAAGCTTAACCGCGGCGCTGGAGCTGAATGGCCATGAAATCGAATTCCGCATGAATGATTTAATTGAAAGGGTGAAAAAATATGATGTAACCGCCTGGGGGGATGATTTTTTAAGCTTCCGTACGGCAAAGTAAAACCGGCCTTATAAAAACGCCGAGGCCGCCCCACACGAAATCCGGCTGAAATCACAGGGAGAAAAACCATGGCTCACGTCCGCTCTTGCTTATTTTCAAAAATACAGTTTCCGGCGGCTGCGAAACACCAAAATAAAAATTCACCCTCCAGCAACTGCAATTCGTCCGGCGTTGCGGTACTTCCCGAATAGCCCGTCGCGAGTAAAAATCATGTTTACCGCATTGGACTGGACGCTCATAGCACTCTATCTCTTCGGCTCCTTTGCCGTAGGGGCATGGATGGCCCGCAGCGCTTCCAGCGGCCTGGGTTCCTATTTTGTCGCCAATCGAAGCCTGCCCTGGTGGTGGCTGGGGACCTCCATGGTGGCAACCACCTTTGCCGCCGACACCCCCCTTGCGGTTACCGGCATCATTGCCCGGGACGGCATTGCGGGCAACTGGTTTATGTGGTGCAGTGCGCTGACCTATATAACCATGACGGTCTTTTTTGCCGGACGCTGGCGCACCGCGCTGGTACTGACCGACGTTGAGCTGACCGAACTGCGCTACGGCGTCAGACCGGCCCGCCTGCTGCGCGCCTTTAAGGCCTGCTATTTCAGCCTGCTTATTAACGGAATCGTTCTGGGCTGGGTCTTCAGGGCCATGAGCAAAATATCCCGGCCCTTTATCAACTGGCGGCAGCTCCTGGGAGCCGAGGCATACCAGCTGCTTGCCGATCGCTGGCCGTCGATTCTGCTCTTCGACGACCTCAACAACACCCTCACCGTGCTGGTTATTTTCGGCGTTGTCGTGGCCTACAGCAGCCTGGGCGGCATTCGCGGCGTTATTCTGACCGACCTTTTCCAGTTCGCCCTGGCGATGATTTGCGCGATCCTTTTTGCAGGCTATGCGGTGGAGCATGTGGGAGGGCTCAGTCAATTGATCGCGTCGCTGCACAGCCTGTATCCGGACACAGCAGACGGGCTGCTGCGGTTTTGGCCCTCCGGGGACAGTGCCCTCCTGCCGATGAATATTTTTCTGATCTATGTAGGGCTGCTGTGGTGGGCGCAGTACTTTTCCGACGGTTCGGGCTATCTCGCCCAGCGAATAAATACCGCCTGCAGTCCGGCTGATGCTGAAAAAGGCTCCCTGTGGTTTACGCTGGCCTGCATCGTTCTCAGGACATGGCCCTGGATACTCGTGGCCCTGGCGGCCCTGGTTGTCTTCCCGCTGGACGACCCGGCGCGTTTTTCACCGCTGGGCGCCGAGCTTGGTAACGACCGCGAAATGGGCTACCCGCTGATGATGAAGCTGGTGCTGCCGCCGGGCATGCTGGGTCTCACCTTTATAAGCCTGCTGGCGGCATTCATGAGCACCGTCGACACGCATCTCAACTGGGCGGCGAGCTACCTTATCAACGACATTTACAAGCGCTTTATAAGGCCCGGAGCATCGCAGCAGCACCTGGTTCGGGCAAGCCGCGTCAGCGTTGTTCTCATCGCCGCACTGTCGGTACTGATCGCCGGCCAGATTACCTCCATCGAGCAGGCCTGGAAATTTTTCGTGGCAATCGGGGCAGGGGTGGGCCTGCCCCAGATGCTTCGCTGGGTCTGGTGGCGCGCTAATGCCTGGACGGAAATTACGGGTATGGCCAGTGCGTTCATGACGGCCGTGGCGCTGTATATGCTG
>JAKQBU010000284.1 GCA_029573975.1 Planctomycetota bacterium | reverse complement strand
ACGTCGCAGTCCAGCAACCGCACCGGCTGGGGCGCACTGACCGCCAGCCCCACCGCAATCGTCGTCTTGCCGGTTCCGCCTTTGCCGCTGGCAATCGCTATCCTCAAGGAGCAGTTCCCTCCTGCCCGTCTGGGGCGGCGGCATCCGATAGCTGCCCCAACCAGTCCCTCAGTTCCGACGGGGTCATTTCCAGCCGGTCAGCAATCTCCCGGACATTTGAATCACCCTGAACGGAAATTCCCCGTGCCTGCAGTGCTGCCTGGATTTTCGCCAGTGACAGGGAGTTTTGCTCACATAACGACGACAAGGTCATCCTTCCCATCCCCTGTCCATACCCACCGCCTTGCCCCTGCCCCCGCCCCTCGCCCCGCCCCTGTCCCCGACCTTCGCCCGGGGAAAGGGTTTCGGTTATTCCTCTGCCGGCTCGGGAACGAAGGATACCGAATAACTGGCTGGGGGTCTTTTTATACCTTTCGGCCAGTTCGCCGATAGTCTGGCCGGGATCTTCCGCTTCCAGACCGGCCGCCTGCAGTTTGGCCGTGATTTCTTCCAGCGGCAGATTTATTCGGGCGGCGAATTCTCGCAGGGTGGATTCTTCCGCATGGGGATAAGGGGCCGGCTGGCTGCGTTCGTCCCAGTAGGTCTTGATGCGGTCATTGGCATCGATTACCGTCTGGAAGGGCGGCAGTTCATAGGCCGTTCCCAGCAGAAAAAGTACCACAATGGCCACCGCTGCCAGCAGTTCCCTCTTCAGATTTAATTTCTGGCGGCTGACTACATAATGCACCAGGGCGGACCAGTTGAAATAGACGTGAAATACTCCGGACAGAATAAACAAAATCGCAGCCGTAGTGTGCAAAGCAGCCCACTGTTCTTTCTGCAAATACAATACCTGCCAGCCGGTCCAGTTGGCCACCCGCCCCTGCGGCGAGACGTACAGCACGATCCCGGTAACCACCATCACCAGAAAGGCCAGACTCAGCGTAAAACTCGTCAACCCCCGCCAGTGAAATTTTTGGGTTTGGGTCGATTCTGTCATCATTGGATTGCTCCTGTGCCAGAGTTATATTGCCGGGAAAACGATTATTTTGGGCATTTTTTCATCACCATGAACCAGTCCAGAACGCGGGTATCAGAAGCTGGTTTTTCCACCCGTTCTTTAGCGGTTCCGCACGAACCCGGCGGGGGAACAATGACCTCATCGCCCGGCTGCCAGTTGGCCGGCGTGGCTACCTTTTCCCGGTCGGAAAGCTGGCAGGCGATTAAAATCCGCTTGATTTCCTCCATATTTCGGCCGTTGCTCAGCGGATAATACAGGATGGCGCGGACCACTGCGTTGGGATCGATGAGGAATACCGCCCGCACCGCCTGGGTGGTACTGGCCTGCGGCTGGAGCATACCGAAGGCCCTGGATACCTCCATGGTCAGGTCGCTGATCACCGGGAAATTCACTTCCACCCCCTTCATGCCTTTATATTCGATTTTCTCCTTGATGGTTCGCAGCCAGGCGATATGGCTGTAAGTGCTGTCAATGGATAATCCCAGCAGTTTGCAGTTGAGTTTCTCGAATTCCGGCTGCATCGTGGCGAAAGTCATAAATTCGGTCGTGCAGACTGGTGTGAAATCCGCCGGGTGAGAAAAGAAAATGACCCACTTGCCCTTAAAATCCTCGGGGAAATTTATTGGGCCTTGAGTGGTTTCGGCATGAAATGAGGGGGCTTTTTCCCCGATTAACGGCATTCGTTTTTCATTGCACATAATTCTGCGCTCCTTTCATAAAAACCAGGTTCCTACAATATTCATTTTTCTACGATATGTGTCTCATTCCTGTTTTTGCCTGCCCCCCAAACCGCCGCCGCACCTTCCACTGCCCCGGCCTTGCCTGCATCCCAATCCTCCCCACATGTCGGGGGTTGCCTGCGGTACCGGGATTATACTGCTGCCTTCACAGTTGGGGCAGGTAAGGTTCCGGTCCGGCTTTTCCTCCGCGACAAAACGGCTGCCGCATTGCCGGCAGACATACGTCCGCGCGGCTACCAGTTCCGTGCCGGTGAGCTGGATGATCAGTGCCCGGCCCTGTACCAGGGCGGTGGCGATCTTCCGCCGGGCCTCCTCCACGATCCGCCCGAAGGTCGCCCGCGAAATCCCCATCTTTTCCGCGGCCTCCTCCTGGTACAGCCCCTCCATATCCGCCAGCCGGATCGCCTCAAACTCGTCCGGTCCCAGTTCCACCTGCTTCAGGCGGCGTAACGGTTTGCCTGCCGGCTTGAAGGCCATCGCGCCGGGAATACCGTTAATTTGTCTGCATTTACAAGGTCTTACCATAGCATTTTTCTCATTCATTATGAGCATATGCTCATAATGAACCAAGTCAAACTCTTTTTCCGATTTCCGATAAAATTTTATTTACTTCCTCACCATTTTAGGCGATAAATACAATATATACATTTACTTACACACAAAAAAAAGACAGGAATATCACGATGATAAAAAGAATGCTGGTTATCGTATCGATTCTGGTCCTGCCCTGCCTGGCTCAGGAAACGCCCGCCCCCGAGCCGCGTTACCCCAATGATGCCAAAGAGTTATATATCCTGGCCCGAAATCTCTGGGCCCCCGTCGAGCTGGCCGCTCTCAATTACCAGGCCAGCCTCGATCCTCTTTCCGCCTCCTCCCGTCTCCACCAGGCCTGCCTTTTTCTCCAGGCCGCCTCCGAACTCGACCCCCAGAACACCTTGGTAACGCAGGACTTAACCACACTGCTGATGTCTGATGTCATCAACGATCCGGGCCGCGGCAGAACGTATTACCGGCTCTATCGTGCTATCCGGCAGGACAATCAGGGGCTTATGGAAGACTGGCTAAGCTACCGTTTAACCACTCTGGATGACCGGGAAACACGGGAATATTATCTGCAAACCCAACTGAACGAATTGAAGAATTTTCCTTTCCTGCAAAGCAAGATACAGACCCAGTTGGGGATTTTTGCCCTGGAAAAAGGGGATGCGCAAACGGCCTCGGCTTATTTCAATAATGCCTATTCAGTTTCCCAGTATAACGATGATGCCCTGGCGCGTCTGCTGGAGATGCTGCAGTCGCCTATGCCCGCAGAAGGGGCCAGCCCGGAAAGTATGGCTCAGGCCCAGGCAGCTATGATTCAAACCCGTCAGATTTATTCCGCCATCTATTGGCGGCTGAAAGTTCTGAAAAATCCGTATGATGTCGAGGCGATGCTGAATTTCATTGAGGCCGTTGAAAACCACGGCTCGTATGAATACGCCCAGAAATTTTATCCCCATGTCTATCGGCTGTTGAAAATGGAACCGGCTCTGGGCGAGCTGGAATCGGAAATCCTGTTTAAACAACTTCTCGGAGCCTATTCGGGCAAATTATATAATGTCAGCGAATCCATTGCTCAAACACTTCTGGCGAACAAACCGGATGATCTGCTGGTCCAGGCCCTGCTGGCCAAATCTCTGCAGAATCTCGGCCAGCCGGATCAGGCCCGGCAGATTATGGATCAGGCGGTGAAATCGACGCGGGAGTATCTGGCAGCCGCCCAGCCGCCGGATTATGAGCGGGAGACCGAACTGGCCTGGTTTCTGTGTTTTATCGATCCCCAGCCGGCTTTGGCGCTCGAACATGCGGTTCATGTCCATGCCGGCCAAAGCGAGGATCCGCGCAATAAGAGCATTCTGGCTTACGCCCTCACTTTAAACGGTAACGTTGACCAGGCGGAAACCCTGCTGAAAACCGCCGACCCGAATGATCCGGTTTCTGCCTTTGGCTGGGCGAAGGTCCATCTGGCCCGTAACGATACTGCGGCGGCCTTGCAGGTGTTGAAAAATATGGATCCGGCCCGTGCCGGTATTCTGGCCCAGCAAAGCCGGGAACTGATTGCCGAACTGGAAAAACCCACTGCCGATCCGGCAGCCGTTCCGCCGGCAGATTCGGCCGTTCCTCCCGCTCCAGCCACCGATATCCTGGTTGCCAATATGGAACAGCGATTTACCAATTATGATCTGCAGATGGTCGAGCAGCCGGCACAATTTGCCCAGTGTTCCTTAAAGGTGAACAAGGATATCTTTAATTTTGCCGAACCGCTGGAATGTACGTTCTATCTGGCCAATGTGAGTGATGCACAGAAAACCCCCGTTCCGCTGGTCCTGGGACCGGGCGGTTTTATCGATCCGCATGTTTTACTAATGGCGGAGGTGCCTGCGGCTCAGAATCGGGCGGTTTCGCCGGCTGCCGGTACCAGCCTTTTGGCCCATCGGTATTTGATGGCTAGTCCCGTTCTCATGCCCGGCCGTTCTGCGAATATCAAGGAAATTCTCACTATCAGTTTTCTGCATGATATTTTTTATGATTATCCGCAACGGGAATTCAAAATTACCATTCATGCACTGATTGATCCGATTCCGGACGGCAAGGGCGGCTATGTCGGCAAAGTGGCGGAAATTCAATCCAAGCCGGTCACGATTACGCGCAGGGCCTTTATTCCTGATCCTGACAAAATGAATTTCCAGATGCGGCTTCTGCGCCAGGGTTCGCCCGCCGAGCGCATCAATGCCACGCAATTGTTTGCCGCTCTGCTGCGGGAACAGCAGCTTGCCCAGCACGGGCAAATCGATTATGCTGTCCGCAAAATCGATGCCGCCGGGATTCGGAAAGCCCTTTTTGCCAATCTGGCCCATTCGGATTTCCGGGTGCGGGCCTGGACGGTTTATGCCTGCCGTTCTTTAGCCCCCGGCTCCGAGCAGGAGCAAGTCCGGCTTACCGAACTGCTTTCTGATCCGCACTGGTTTGTGCGGTTTATGGCCCTTCATACTCTCCATGAGGTCGCCGATTTAAGCGAATACCTCGACTGGGCTTCGACTATCGAGGAAAACGACGTGGTCAAAAGGCTTATCCAATGGCAGCAGGGCCAGCCCTGGCCAGTCGAGGAAATCCCGCTGCAGATGCCAGCCGCCGCTTCGCCGCCCAAATAAACCAGGCTTCGCTTACCCTGAATCTGCTGCGGCAGGGTAACCATCCATTGCAAAAGGATTTTTACGCGTCTTCCTTAGCCGCTGGTTCGTTTGGTTCGGCGAGTATGGAATGGGATGTTGTTTCCGCCGGTTTTGGAGTTACCTGGGATTCTGCGTCAGGATTTCCGGCGCTGGAGGATTTTAATTTTTCCTGAATGGTCTGAACGCACTGGTCGGCGATTTTTTCGATGAGTTCCGAATAGCAATTCTCTTCTTTTTCATCCGCATCGGCTTGGGTGGTGATTTGCCGGGTCTGGCTGGACAGAATCTCGCCCGTTGTCTTGTCCAGTACCACCACCAGCACCGTCAGTTCCCGGGTTTCCTGCTGATCCTTTAT
>JAKQBU010000270.1 GCA_029573975.1 Planctomycetota bacterium | reverse complement strand
GGGAAATTTCTGGTCCAGTTGCACAATGCCTGCCGGAATATGCGGCAGCAAAATCAGCCGGTCTGCCTGATAGAGATATTCGAAGAGTCCGCGTATCATAGCGGCAGGCGGGCCGTAGGAATCATAGGTGTTGTAGATCGGCCGCTCATACCACGATACCGTCCTGCCGAAATTGCTGTAGTGATCGTCCAGCTTAAACTCGCGGGCGAAACTTACTAAATGTTTCATGGACCGGCGGGCATCTTCATAGGCGCCCACGCGATAGTATCCCATCATCATCCGGGCTTCACAGGTAGGCCAGGCGCCACCGTTGACCCACCAGCCGAACTGGAAAATCCCCCCCGATTCGTACATGTCATCCAGCGTAGGATAGTTGGTGATGATAAAATGATAAGGCCGCACCCCCGGAATCGCCGCGATCTTATCGTAGATCTTCCGTGCCTGTGCATCGTCCACCACCCGGAAGCACATCGCATCATGATTGCACACCGCCTCGAAGTAGCCGTATTTTTCCGCTCCATAGACACCATGCCGGGTTCCGTCCGGATCGAGCGATTTGATGAAGTAGCCCTCTTCCGTGGTTAATAGCGCCAGGCCCTGCCGGGCCGAATCCCGCCGCTGGATGCACTCCTGCACTTTATCTGGCTGGCCGGTGAACTTATATATTTCGATCATGCGGTCCAGCAGGGCGATATATGTTATGGACAGGCCGCTTAAATATGCTTTATCAAACGTGCCGTCCGGTTTGCGCCAGCCGGCGTAGCTAGGGGCCAGCAGGTTCCCCGCCGGTCCCGTCAGAAACAAATGGTTGTTCGGGTCCCGGCGGGTTTCGATGAGGTTCACGCTGCGCTGGAGTTTGGGCAGATAGGCGGCGACGGCCTGCTTATCCCGGCCAATCAACAATAATTCCGCCTGCATCAGCGAGCCGGCCGCGGTGAACTCCATCGGCCAGTCGTGGATGTCCGCCCGTGCATCGCCCTGCTTGTGAATGGCTTCGTTTGGCCCGGCACAATCCACCAGGCTGCCGTCCGGCGGGGTCCATTTCCAGTCGCGAAAAGTATATTCCGTTTTTCCATCCCCCATCCATTTGTACCACAAATCCTGGGCGTTTTGCAGCCAGGTGATATACGGTTCCTGGTAGAACGGCAGGGCGCAATAAGTTGTTCCATAAGTGTTCTGCACCCACCACATACCCCAGTCGGGACTCAGGACAAAACCATTCCACTCCGGTTTGTAAAACATCGCAATATTCGGCAGTTCCGGGTCCGGATCGAACATCCGCCGGGAAAGATCCAGCAGCTCGATATATTCCGCATCCCCCGCCCCGCTGTAATATTTCCCCTCGAACCGCTGTTCCTGGACGGATTCAGCGGCTGCCAGGCAGGAAGTGATAACCAAAATCCCCCATAAAACTGCCAGAGATGTTTTCATCTTTATTTTTCCTGAATGGCCTGGAACATGGCTTCGACATTGGCCGGCGGGGTATCGAAAAGAATGGTTTCATGGCTGGGGGAAAAGATCAGACCGGTCGGGAAAATCTTTTTTAATTCCCGGACTTTTTGCCGGACCTGTTCGGGAGTGCCGTTCACCATCAGGTTTTGGGCATCCACGCCGCCGCAAAAAGCGACTTGATCGCCAAAATCTCTTTTCAGCCCTTTCGGTTCCATCCCCGCCGCCAGGGCCTGAATGGGATTGATGGCATCGGCCCCCATTTCAATGAGGTCCGGTATGATATCCCGGATTCCCCCGCAGGAATGATGAATCACTTTGACGCCGTAGCTTTTCGCCTGCTGGATAAAATGGCGGGTCCCAGGAAAAGCGAATTCCCGAATTTTATCGGGTGAGAGCATCAGCCCTCTCTGGCCGCCGAAATCATTACCGATCAATATGGCATGGAGTTTTCCCCG
>JAKQBU010000265.1 GCA_029573975.1 Planctomycetota bacterium | reverse complement strand
AGGTGCCGCATTCCGGAAAGATTCTGACCGGCGGTGTGGATTCGAATGCCCTGCAGAAGCCCAAGAAATTCTTTGGGGCAGCCCGGAATATCGAGCATGGCGGTTCGCTGACCATCCTGGCCACAGCCCTGATCGATATTCCGGGCTGCCCCAAAGAATTTCTTGGGCTTCTGCAGGGCATTCGAATCCACACCGCCGGTCAGAATCTTTCCGGAATGCGGCACCTCGGTATTGTAGGCCCGCGCCAGACGGGTAATCGAATCCAGTAAAATCACCACATCGTGGCCGTATTCCACCAGCCGCTTGGCCTTCTCAATGACCATCTCCGCCACCTGCACGTGCCGGCTGGCCGGTTCATCAAACGTCGAGCTGATTACCTCCACATCGTCCGCCGTCGCCCGTTCCATTTCCGTCACTTCTTCCGGCCGTTCATCAATCAGCAGAATAATCAGATCCACATCCGGATGATTTGTGCTGATGGCATTGGCAATCTTCTGCAGCAATACCGTCTTGCCGGTCCGCGGCGGGGCCACAATCAGGCCGCGCTGCCCCTTGCCGATCGGCGTCACAATATCCACAATCCGCATATTGATTTCCTGCGGTGATGTCTCCAGATAAAAACGCGCTTCCGGATGCAGCGGCGTCAAATCTTCAAAAACCACTTTCTCCGTCAATACTTCCGGATCTTCGTAATTGATGGCCTCCACCCGCAGCAGCGCAAAATACTTCTCCGACTCCTTCGGCGGCCGAATCTGGCCGGCCAGAATATTCCCGTTCCGCAAGCCAAACCGGCGAATCTGCGACGGCGAAACATAAATATCATCCGGACAGGGCAGATAATTATAATCCGGACTCCGCAAAAACCCGAATCCGTCCGGCAGCAGCTCCAGGACGCCCTCCCCGTACATCATCCCGTTCTGCTGGATCCGCTCCTTCAATATCTTGAAGATCAGCTCCTGCTTCTTCAGGCCCGTGTATTCCACCAGCCCCTGCTCCTTGGCCAGCTCGTGCAGCTTCTCCACCGTCATCTTCTGCAAGTCCGTGATATGAAGCTCCCCTTTCTTCACCTCTTCATATTTCGCGTGCGTCTCTTCATCAATCGAAAATCGGGGCTTCTCCCGCTCTTTCTTTTCTTCCGGGGCTTTTTCTTCCACCGCCGCCGGCTGCGCTTCCGCCTTTTCCTCCGCCTTCACCTCGATTTTTTCTTCCGGCTCCGCTTCCGAAACCGCTACTTCGGTTTCTTCCGCCTCTACCGCATCCTCGAACAAAGGCGCTTCTTTCTTGGTACTTTTCCGTTTGGTCGTCTTTTTTTTCGTGGTGGCCTTGGCCATTGAATCTGCTCCTTTAGCTTTCATTATCTTTCTGCTTTCAATTATTTTTCTGCTTGAAATCCCGTTTTCTCAATACTCCGGGTGAACCTTCAGGCTTGATTTTTCTGCTTCCGGGTATCCGTCAGGAATCCGTTGATGTAACTTATGAGGTAATAATTACTTAACCTTTACGCCAAGTAACGCCCACCCCGGGCCGCTTTCCTGCATACCGATTCCAAACCCATCTTACAGGAAGCCGTTATTTCCTTTCTAGTACCAGGGCAAGTAATTGTTTCACTTGTTTAGCCAAATCGGGGATACTAGATTTGTTCTCTACGCTATATTCGGACATTTTGGCCTTCTTGTCCAGAGATATTTGGAAATTTTCTATTTTTTTTATTTTCTCCCGGTCCCACCCGCTCCGTTCGGCCAGCCGGGTATAGCGTTTTTCCTCGTCGCAGGCCACAAATACCACCACATCACAGTATTTCTGCCAACCAACCTCATATAATAATGGTACGTCCAGAATAATCGCGGCCACAGCCGGGTCCGACTGGTATTTTTCAATGAGCTGATTCTGACGCCGTTCAATCCACGGATGCAGCAGCGCGGTCAGGCGACTCAGCTCTGTTTTGCTGGTAAACACTTTATCCGACAAATAGTTACGATTGATCTGGCCGGATTCGTCCAGCACCTCGCTGCCCCAGCGGGAAACCATCTGCTCAATGACTTCCTTTTCCCGCATCAAGTTATGATTGATTTTATCCGCACTGATCACTGCACAGCCCAAATCGGCAAACAGCCCGGCTACCGTGCTTTTCCCAGCGCCTATTCCGCCTACAATTCCTATGATCGGTTTGTTCATTCCTTTGCTCCGGCTGCCTTCCACCATTCCCAAATTTTTCTCGTTTAGCGGGTCAGACGGGTATAACGCCGCGATCCCAGCGCGATTTGCTCGGTTCCTTCCGGCCAGAAACTCACCGAAAACGACAGGCTGTCCCGGATCGAATCCACCCCGAAACTGAACGCCCCATACCAGTGCGAAAACTTGCGGATAATCACCACCTGCGTATAGGCATCTTCGGTCCGGTCAATATCATATTGATGCGCCAGCGAGAGAATATAAATGCGATTGAGCTGATAACTGGTCCCGGTAGTCAGGAAATGGCTGTCCGCATAGCGAATCGATTCGGCCTGCTCCTCGTGCTCCTGATAATACTCGTACTGCTTGCGAAAGGGATCCCCGTTACGCAAATAAAGCGTCCCCACATAATAACTCAGCCGCGGCGTCCGCTGCACGGCAACCGCCAGATCGGCCTGGCTGATATCCCCGTCGTGAATGTTGTTGTTGATATCCCCGACCAGCGCCGTCGTATCCGACATCTGCCAGGTCCAGTCCACCTGCGTATGATCGCTCAGCATCTGATGGATCTGCTCCCGCCGGGCCAGATCCAGATTCGCCAGATCGCTGTTCAGAATCGGCCGTTTGCCATATTGGGTCTCCGGCGCCGAAAAATAAAACCGGTTCGGCAGGGCAAAATCATCCACATCGTGATTCACCAGCGTCACCGAGGTATCCAGCCGCAGAAAATCCACGCTCCGTTTCTGCCCTTCCCGGCCCCGCATCGTCTGCCACCGCTGCCGCAAGGCAAAATTAAATACATCCTGCGACGGGTCCTCCTCCCAATCCGAATCCACCCAGAACGCACTGGCTTCCGGAATGAGGACATGCCGGATCCGGTCCAAATCCCAGAACCGGGACTGGACCGTATCGTCCACATGCCAAAACTGGGTACTCGCCCGCATCCCCCCCGCCCCCTGCACAAAATTATGGTTCTCATCCAGATTCATATCATCATACGCAAACGTCCCGATCACCGTCGGCACCAGCTTGAAATCCCCCGCTTGCAGCGGCAGCCCCACCTCATGCCGGCTCACCCCCAGGGCATAGTCGCTCTGATCCAGCAGATCCGGCAAAACACTATCCTCCCGCCCGCCGAATCCCGCCACTTCCCGATCTCCCGCCTGCTCCCGGATCCGCGAAATCGATCCGTCATGATAATACGTAAATTTCTCGAACAAATCCTGGCCGGCCATATGATGACCCGCCGTCGGCAATTCCGTCATCGTATAATCAAAATCGTTCAACTGCCATTTGTTCAAAAAATCAAACGCCCAGTTGTCCCGCTGCTGTTTGAAATACACCAGCGTCTCCTGCTCCTTCTCATATTCAAATTCCCGCTCCTCCCAGCTTTCCAGAAACTCCGGATCACTCAAATAACTGATTTCAAAGGTCGCCTGCCAGTCGTGCGGCAAATACTGCCGATGCTGCCATGTCGCCCGGCCCCGCAGCGGATCCTCCGGCACAATCTCATTGCGGGAATCCAGCCGCCCCAGCCGGTCCTCCCCGCTATCATGGACCATATACGTCTTCACATGCCCGAAATTCGACTCGGACGTATAATCCAGATCCACCCCCGTCCCCGGCCCCCGCTTGCTGAATTCATCCGCCCGCAGCGTCAGATCCACCCCCTTCGGCTCCGTCAATCCCAGCATCGACGCCAGCTTCCACTCCGTCTCCAGACTCATCCCGAAGTCCGAATCGTAACTGCTGTGCACGCTCTTGAGCGGCACTTTCGCCGGCGTCCCCGCCCCCGCCAGCCGCGGCCACCAGAAAACCGGCATCTCATCCACATTCGCCGTGGTATTCCGTATATCATATTTGATTCGATCCAGCTCCTCCGTACCGGCCGGCGCTTCCCCTTTTTCATTCAGGGCCGTCAGTTCCACCGTCTGGGCCCGCAGCGACACGTGCGGCTTATAAAACTCATCCGTACTGATCTTCACCTTCTCCGCTGAAAATTGATTCAGGCTCAACTGCCGGATCTTCTCCGCCCGCACAAAAATCGGCCCCTCGTTCTGCGGCGCCGTCATCCGCAGCGTCCCGTTCAAAATCAGCGCCCGGTTCCGCGTAAAATCATAGTACAGCCGCTCCGTCGTTATCTTGTACTCCCCTCCCTGCAGCAGCACATCCCCCTCCAGATACACCCCCGTAATCGCCTCCCCCAGAAACAAATCGATATCCCGCTGCCCCGCCGCCGCATTCGGATCCTCCGCCCGGCCCTTCTCCGAGGCCAGCTGGAGCATCTTCTCCTGCGAATAAAATATCACCGCATTCTCCGCCTTCAGCTCCAGCAGCATATCTTCCCGCACCAGCCGCCGATACACATAAATCCCATCCGTCGCCAAAAAAACATCCGACCCATCCGGCTGCTTCCGCGACTGGAACGTTCCATACGGCACCAGATGCACCGGCTCCCCGCTCTCCAGCTCCTTCGTCATCTCTACCACCCGAACCTCCGGTTCCGTTGATTTCACGGGTTCCGTCGGTTTTACCGGTTCCGCCTCCGCCGGTTTCTCAGAAAGATCAATTTCTTTCCCCCCCGGCTCTGCCTGGACCGGCACTTCAGAAGGTTCGTGTTCTTTCTCCGCCTTCGGCTCCGTCTCCTCTTCCGGCTGGCCCTGCTGCTGCCGCAGCTTCCATCCCGTCTGATAAATCGGCAAATCCGTGCCCGGCTTGTCCACCAGCGTTTCCGCCGTCAGATAAATCCGGCTGCCCGTTTGAAAAATCACCAGCAGCCCCTCCGTCTTCCCCTCCGGCTCCAGCCGCCGGTCCTGCTCCCGTAAATCCGCCCGCACTTGCCCCTCCACATATACCGCTACCCGGCTTGACCGGCCCCCTTTGCCCTCCTGGCCCTCCCGCCGTATCCATACCACCGCCTTATCCCCTGCAATCTGCCGCCCGTCACCCCGCAGCTCTACCTTCCCCTGCAGCACCACCGCATTTTCCCCGTCCGCCGTCCGAAACGTCTGCCCATACTGCGCGGTGATTCGAAAGGCATCCCCCGCCAGCGCCCCCGCCTCCTGCCCAAGCCCCACCCGCAAAATAAGCGCCGCCAACACGCATCCTGCCAGCCAAACACGCCCGGCTATACGGCCCTGCGGCTCCAAATTTCCTGCCTGTTTGTTACTCTTGTTCTGTCCTTGATCCTGATTCACATACTGCCCTGCCGCCGCTTTCGCTGACCCGCAAAAGCCCGGTTCCAGGAAGTCCTTTATTACCAATGACCTTGCGATTTTTCGCTTCGGCCTTATTATAATGACCCAAAACAGGATTGCCAGCGAAAAAAGACCCTCTTCGCTGTTTCCTTTGAACCTTCCCCTGTCATTTACCGATGATACTGTACGGTATGTAAAAAAAAACACCAATCCCAGATTATGGGACCCAAAATTTCAGAAAGGTACAAACATGGCCGCCAAAAAGAAACCGGTAAAAACCAAAACCAGCTCCCCTGTCGCCAAATGCCCCAAAACCCAGATTAAAACCATCGGCGTCCTCACCGGCGGCGGGGACTGCCCCGGCCTCAACGCCGTCGTCCGGGCCGTCACCAAAACCGCCATCAACAAATACGGACTCACCGTCATGGGCATCCAGGACGGCTTCCTCGGCCTCATCGAAAAACGCATGAGCCTCCTCCGCACCGAAGATGTCAGCAATATCCTCACCCAGGGCGGCACGATCCTCGGCACCAGCAACAAGGCCAACCCCAGCAAGTTCCCCATGTACTTCAACGGCCAAAAACAAATCACCGATGTCCGCGACAACTGCATCTATAACGCCCGGGAAATGGGCCTCGACGCCATCGTCTGCATCGGCGGAGACGGCACGATGTCCGGCGCCGCCGGCCTGGCCGAAAAAGGCCTGCCTTTCATGGGCGTTCCCAAAACCATCGATAACGACCTCTGCGGCACCGAAGTCACCTTCGGCTTTAACACCGCCGTCGTCACCGCCACCGATGCCCTCGACAAGGTCCATACCACCGCCTCCAGCCATCACCGCGTCATGATTGTCGAAGTCATGGGCCGCTATGCCGGTTGGATCGCCCTCCACGCCGGGGTCGCCTCCGGCAGCGATATCATCCTCATGCCCGAGATCCCCTACGATCTCGATGTGCTCTGCAACCATGTCCTCCAGCGCAGCCGGCATGGCAAACGCTTCAGCATCATCACCGTCGCCGAAGGCGCCAAACCTAAAAATGGTGACATGGTCGTACAGAAAATCATTAAGGATTCCCCCGATCCGCTGCGCCTGGGCGGCATCGCCAATGTCCTGGCCAGCCAGATCGAAGCCAAAACCAAACTCGAATGCCGCGCCGTCATCCTCGGCCACGTCCAGCGCGGCGGCACTCCCTCCGCCTTCGACCGTACCCTGGCCACCAGCTTCGGCCATTATGCCCTTGAACTCCTTATGAAGGGAAAAATCAACCGCCTGGTCGTCCGCCAGAAAGGCGAATTGTCCGATGTCCCGCTGGCCCAGGTCGCCGGCCGCATCCGCACCGTGGACCCCCAAAACCAGTTGGTCCTGGCCGCCCGCGCCATCGGCACCTCCTTCGGCGATTATCTGTAGAAGAAGCCCGTTGGGCAGGATCACAGCATTGGTTCGTGGGCAGGATCAGGGGCCTTCCGATGCCATGTAAGCTGCTTTTTTCCCGGATTTCGGGCTGCCCTGCCGCGATTATTACTCAGAAAATCAGGATTTACTAGCCCGCATTTCTCACGGGATTTTGACTAATATATTGATAACTCCATGGTTCAGTGTGTCTTATGAACTATTTTTCAGTTCACCAGCTTCGACAGTCTGTTTTCAGCGCAAATTTTGACGGAATCGCCAAAAGTCGATATGGTCATCGAAAAACGGCTCTCGCTCCCCAATAACAAGGGATCGAAGAGCTTTTGACGCTGGCGTCATTTTTGTCCGTCTTCGAGGCCGCAGGAGCTATCTTCCGCAGGCATATAAGCATATATGTTGAGGACAGATAGCGACGAGAACGAAGAAGGCGGGCAAAAAGACCGCTGAAAATCGAAAGTCCGTGAGAAATGCGGGCTAGGGTAATCTCTAAATAGCGCTAAAATACCGGCATTTTGTATTGACAAAGCCGCCCGGTATGAGTTATAATAATGTCACCTATTAAGAAGGAACCGCCAAAAGTCGATATGGACAGCCCAAAACGCACTCTGGCTCCCCAAGTACGAGGGGAGGACGTGCTTTTAACGCCGGCCCCGAGTAAGGTATGATTTCGAGCCTTGGCATAGTGTTGTTGGGTGTGCATGGTATCGGATCCGTTACCTGGCTTCGACATCCCCGGTTCCGTAGCCTGCCACGAGAGAAACCTCCGGGCAATCAGGATCCCTCGCACGGCCTTGAGACTTTGTTGCCGTTCCCAGTAGGTAGAGAACTTCGAAAGGGCGGCACGTAGTACCGTCAGGTAGTCTATAGGGAAAGGAAAGAATAGTATGAATTTGACAAAATTGACCTGGAAAGTAATTGAGGATAATGAGGGAGGATTGCACCTGGGTGTTTTTTCCGGGGAGAAACTCATCTACTGCCACAGCGGCTATACACGGGGCCGCGGCGGTTTGTGTGTGGATCTCCGGGCCTTGGCCGGCGGCGCCGATCCGGTTATGGATGTATGGGATGGCAATGAAATCAAAAACGGCTGGAACTGGAACGAGGAAGACCGGCGCAAGGGAAGATGGGAATTAGTCGTGGATGGTTACCACATAACTACGATACCCGGATTATTGAGTGAGAGGGAGCTGGGGGAATTGGTAGAAAAGGACAAACGATTTATATACAAATCATGACGGAACCGTCAAAAGCCAATATGGACATCCAAAAACGGGGGTGGAAAAGGGGACATTCTACTTCGTGGTGAAAAAAATCCTTCCTTTCCCTCCCATTCCCGCGTAGAGCCTGCCCTCGACCTGATCGGGGGCGGAAATCCATCTTCCCATCTTCCGCTCTTTTACCATGTCCCCATATCCAGGCTCATCGCCCGTTGGTCATTCCTGCGGAAGCAGGAAACCAGGATTCTCTTCTTTTCGTACTTCGTACTTTATAATTTCCCCCTCCCTTGCCCATCTGCTTCCGCTTTGTTCTGAGTTCAACCTTCAGGTTGTCTTCCAGATCGGGAGGCACCTTTCCATCGCAGGTGGAGAGGAGTTCTTAATGGCAGGGTCGGCAATTTATTTACCGATGCGATATATACGTCCCCCCATACAACTCCCTCGCCCGATCCCG
>JAKQBU010000264.1 GCA_029573975.1 Planctomycetota bacterium | reverse complement strand
CGGGAGTATGTCGATCGTTCCGGGTGAGAGAATAAATTTATTCACAAGCGAGACGCTTGTGCTACATTGGGGGGATGGCGGGGGAGAGTTTGCTTGACAGGCGATAGGCGGTGGATACCATAACGGGGGATGGAACTGAAGGTAAAGATCTGGCTGGCGGACGCAGAGGGAAACGGCATCCTAGGAGACGGCCGGTATCTGCTGCTGCGGGAGGTGCACCGGTGCCGCTCGCTGCGGCAGGCGGCGGAAAACCTGGGGATGAGCTACCGGAAGGCCTGGGGCGACATCCGGCAGGCGGAACAGCGGCTAGGCTTTGCCCTGCTGGTGCGGGTGCGCGGGGGCAGCGGCGGCGGCGGGGCGTCGGCGTTAACTGATCGGGCGGTCCAGTTGCTCAGCGGATATAACAAGAGTAAAAGCTGTATTCAGAAAACCGTGCAAAAACAGTATCACAAGAATCTGGCCAGGATTCTGGGGCCAGGCGGGTCCGGCGGTAAGTGAGGTTAGCCCACTCAAGCTGAATAAACCCGAACCTTTCCTTTTGCAGGATTGATTTTCCCGGTGAAAAAGCGTACTATATGCCGATATAGGCTGAATGAGGCAGAGGTGCGCCCGGGGAGAGGAGGGCAGGCCCCGGAGTGGCATAAGTGTTTATGATTGAATGACTTGCGAGCGTGGCGGAACTGGCAGACGCGCTAGATTTAGGTTCTAGTACCAAACGGTGTGGAGGTTCGACTCCTCTCGCTCGCATGATTTTGTGGGGGATTTTCTCATGATAGAGTAGGGCTAGATTATGCCGGCCAGGAGTGCCCAGCGGCCGGCCTGGGGGCCTTCCCGCCGATAGGAGGGGAAGTCGGGCTGCTCGAAGGTACAGCAGCCGCTGGTTTCGATCTGTTGGGGGGGCAGGCCCGCCTCCAGTAACTGCTGGCGATTGGCGGCGGCCAGATCGAAGAGCCATTTCTGTTGGGAATCGGAATGGCGGAGGTGGAGATACTGTTCCGTATGATTGAGATTCTTCCCGGCTTCCTCCGCCACCTCGGGTCCAACTTCGTAACAGCGTCCGCAGATGCCCGGTCCGATCCCCGCGTGCAGGTCTTCCGGGCGGCTGCCGCATTGTACTGTCATCACGTCAATCATCTGCCGGGCAATTTTCTGCACGGTCCCCCGCCAGCCGGCATGACAAAGGCCCAGTACGGCCCGTAATGGATCAAAGGCAATCAGTAGGGGGCAATCGGCACCCAGCAGCATGAGAGGGATGCCCCGCACCTGGGTTACCAGGGCGTCGGTATCGGGTGCCAGATGGGCCGGCTGAGTTACTACCGCGACCCGGCTGGAATGGACTTGCCGGCACCGGCTTAAATGCTGCGGCGGCAATCCCAGCACCTGACAAAAGGTCTCCCGGCTGCGGCGGCTGCCTTCCGGGTCCCGGCTGGAGAAATTGATTTGCCCGTTACGGCGGAGGGAAATCCCGTGCCGCAAAGCCGATTGTTCCGCCAGACCATCGAACTGTAAATAGGAGATTTCGCTGTTTTCTATTCTACGCATCGGGCTGTTGGGGGAGAAGCTTATGCTTTGGTATCCAGGACCACTTTGATCTGATCCGGTTCGCCGGCCTTCTGCAGGGCCGCCAGGCCGTCTGCCAGCCGGAAGCGGGCGGTAATCAGGCCGTTGACCTCTATCTGCCGGGCGGCCAGGGCATTGATGGCATCGGCAAACGGCCCGCAGCGGGAACCGATCAGGGTAATCTCATCGACCACCAGGGGTGATAGGTCCACGGCGGCCCCCGGGGCAAAGGTGCTCTTGAGGACCAGCTTGCCGCGCGGCCGCACCAGCCGGCAGGCGGTGGCAAAACCCCCGGCGGACCCGGTGCAGTCCACCACGACATCCCATTCCTGCCGCGGGATCATATCGTCCAGCAGGATGCCCTGAATCCCCCGCTTCTCGCAAAACTGCAGTTTTTCCTCGTGTTTGCCCAGCAGGACCACCTTGCCCTTGCCCCCGTGCAGGGCCAGGACCTGTACGGCCAGCAGTCCCAGGCGGCCGTCTCCCACGACCATGACCTTCTGCCGCGGCTCGATGGGGACCTGCTTGACGATCTGGAGGGCGGCTGCCAGCGGTTCGATGAAGATGGCCGCATCATTATCGATGGCTGGCGGCAGGACATAGAGATTCCGGCGGGGCAAGGATACGTAGTCCGCAAACACGCCGTCATGATTTTTGATTCCGATGGTCTTGCGCTGCCGGCAATGATTGCTCAAGCCCGACAAGCACATATCGCACTTGCCGCAGACGCAATTGATATCGCCGACCACCCGCTTGCCCTGCAGATCTTTGGGGCCTTTGGCCACCGTCCCCACAAATTCATGGCCCAGCACCCCGGAAAACTCCATATAGCCCCTGGCAATCTCCAGATCGGTGGCGCAGATTCCCGCCAGTTCCACCTGAACCAGCACCTCCTCCGGACCCGGAACCGGGTCGGGATACGACGGCTGGCAGCTCAGCTTACCATCCTGTATTACCAGTGCCCGCATAGCTCAAACCTCCATGTTATCTTTATCGGTTTATTCATAGTCCCCTGCCAGCACGGCAAACGGATCTTCCGCGGTCGCCAGCCAGCCCTGCCATTCCTTGCTATCATAGTCGAAATCCCTGCCCGTCAGCTTTTTGAGCGACTCCCGCGACTGAAAGGAGACGGCGAACTCCGGATCTTCCAGGCCGCTGATCAGGCTCCGGAGCACTTTGCGGTTCCGGTACTTGGCCAAAACCTCCGCTGCCCGTGCCCGGATCGAGCGTTCTTCATCCTTTTCCCGCATCACCAGCAGGATTTCCATCGCGTCGTCCTGCTGCCGCCGGCAGACGCCCTCCAGCGTTTCCCGCCGCACCAGGGGGCTTTTATCATTGGCGGTCTCCTTGAGGGTATCCATGATGTTTTCGATGGCATAATTTTTAACCAGCACCTGGACGGCTGACGCCCGCACTTGGGCATCGACATCGCCCCGGGCCATGATCCGCAGGATCTTGGCTGTGGCTTCCCAGGTTGGCGCCTGCCCCTCTCCCAGCATCAGCACGCCCTGCCGCCGCTGGTCGGCATCCGCACTGCCCAGCCGTTCCAGCAGTTTCTGCCGGCGGACCTGGGGGCTGTCGGGCAGGAGCTTGAGCACCCAGGCGGCCACCGGGTTTTGCGGCTCTTCCTTTACCGTCACGCAGCCGGAGGTCCCCAGCACCAGCAGCAGGATCAGAATATTCGTAATTCTCGAAGTATAGAGCATTTATCACTCCTACAAGCTCCCCGCCCATTTATGGTTTTATTTCCCGGCTACTATATGCCAAACAGCCTCCTTTGGCAAGTGGTATCCTCACCAAAAGAAACGTTTCGATAAATTCAGAGCGTAAAATCCAGATCGCAGAGTCGATATTGAACGGATTGTTGGATAGGTCTGTAAAATTTCAGTTGTTTCAAGCGTATTTCCATTGCCGGAACGGAAACCTTATAAAAATTGGCTAATTGCGTTTTGAGTTTATCGATTATCAAATCCGGGCTGGCAAAACCGAATTTGGCGGTGAGAATCCGGTAATGTGCCGGCAGATGCTGGTTTAAGGTGATCCGCGGAATCAATATGGCTCCGGCAAAATAATCGGCATTCTTTTCAATATCATTATAGCAGCGACTGATCCGTTTGTGCATATCGATACTGTGATTTATTTCTTTGCAGCCTTTCCACAAATTAAGATGAAGCTCGATATGGGCATACTCATGGGCAATGGAAAAATTAGCGCGGTTTTTTTGATAATTCAGCACATCTTCGTCAATGATAATGTCGAATTTCCCGTTCTCTTTCCAATAGGTTACTCCAATGACATTAAATTTGTCTTCCAATAGTTCAAGACCGCCGATGGAATCAATGGCGGGATGCTTTTCGACAATGGTATCAATAGCGATAGGAATGGTAATGACGTTTGGATAAAAACGATCCAGTATTTCACCAGTGATTCTTTCGATTTCGATTGGTTCGTATATCTTGCAGTGGGATGGTTCCATCTATATCCCCCGGTTAATTCCGGTTTAAAATTTTTAATAATTCTTTTGAATGTATTCCGCCAGTTCCTTCAATTTTTCTTCACTTAGCTGCTTTTTGGCGATCGTCCGTACCAAAACCGGAACGCCGGGGCAATCTTTACAGGCATTTTTGACATCGGCAGCTATTCGGTCTTTAGCTTTGGCTGCCAAGTCATATAACATTTCCCGTCTGGGATCGCTCTCTATCAATCCCAACGCATCACAAATTTGTTTGATCTTTTCAACGCTGGCCGGGGGGGCCTTGCGATCCCGCTCCCAGGCACTTAAATTGGAAGGGGCCGTGTCTATCAATTCCGCAAAATCGCGTAATCCGATGTTGGCCTCCTCCAGCCGTATTTTCTTCAATACTGTTCCAAAAGTTAATGGAGCATCCATATTTATATCCTTTTCGGCCCGGATTTATCACCACAATTTACGAGAAACCATCACACCTTACTAACACACTCTTTTTTACATCTACAGATGCAAATAGGCCATTTAGTTATACAAGTAGTATAACACGCATATCGACTGGTGTCAAATATATTTTACACCCAAAATAATAATCTTATAAATCACTAATAGACAGCATGTTACAATTTTTGATAGCATGATCTGCTTCGTAAATCGAAAGAGTTCAAGCCCGCAAGATATAGCTATTCTATTCAGACAATAATATCCCTGCTAGGCTGCGAAAATACCCCATCGGTTCAGCCTCAAAATCCAGGGTATGATGGGCGGCGGGGTAGAGGGTATAGGCCGGGTGGGGCCGTGCGGCCAGGAGCGGCTGCAAATATTTCACGGTCGCTTCGTTATCCACGATCCGGTCCTGACCGGCTAGGAACAGATGGACCGGAAGTTTGACTTTACCCACCGCCTGGCGGGCCAGAAAATCCAGTTTCTTGGAGGCCATGAAAAAGGAGGCGGTCGCCTCTTTCAGCAGGAGCGGGTCGCGGGCCAGAAATTCCAGCATCGCCGGATTGGCGGTGAACAAGGATGGCTCGGTCAGGGGGATGGCATGCAATTTGTGCGGATGGACCAGGCCGTTCCAGCCGACCGATATTTTTTCCTGCAGGCGGATGTCAATTTT
>JAKQBU010000263.1 GCA_029573975.1 Planctomycetota bacterium | reverse complement strand
CGACATCCAGCCCGCCTTCGTTGCAGTCTGCTCCCTTTTCCCCGCAGATAGAATCGTGCTTGCCAAAGGCATCCGGCCCCGCCACCACCCCGGCAAAGTTCCCCTGCCCGTCATAGATCTTGATACGCGTCAGACCCTTCTCGCACGTGATATAAGAGCCGTCCGCCGTCATGGCGAAGTTAACCGGATTGCAGCAGCCGCAGAATCCGTCGATCTCACTGGAGAATTGGCCCCAGGTGATTTCCAGGTCGCCGCCGAAGGTATAGGCCTCGATCCGGTGCCGGCCGGGATTGACCACGCGGAGCAGGCCGTCCGGTGCCACCGCCAGATCGAAATACGGGCTGGGGATTACGAAACCGGCGATGTTTTTCTGTGGATCTTTGCGACCGATCTGGTTTAAAAGATTCCCCGCCCGGTCATAGTGCAAAACCACCCGGCTGCCGGCATCGGCCGCGAAAACATTTTCCCCGCTTACCGCCAGGGAGGACAAAATGGATTTCTCCCCGAAGCTCTTCCAGACCGCCTGTTGCTTCAACTCCGGACTATATACCTCAATATGGTCCCCCAACCCCGCATAAATCGTGCCGTCTTCCGCCACCGCCAGACAGCGGGCCGGGTCGCTCAGAGCCGCGGTTTTGATAAGCTGGCCAGCCGCAGAATAAATCTGCAAACTGGTATCACCGGCAATATAAATATGATTCTCCGGCCCCAGGGCAATCCCCCGCGGTCTGGTCAGGCCTGTTTGAATTTTCGCGGCCGCATTTTCCTGGTAGAGCACCAGAGCCGGATCGATCTTCCGCAGCCGCTCCAGATTATAATCATACTCCCCGCCCAGCTGGCTGCCCTTTTTCCCGGTAAAATCCGTGCGAAAGGCCGCCACCAAAACCACCAACAATGCCAGGATCAACACGCCGATGATTAACCGGGCGGACCAGTTGTTTTTTTCAGCCTTATTCATAGTATCCTATCCGAATAAAACATATCGCTTAATCATATACCGCCGGGCGGCCTGATTCAAGCTAAAGGATTGTCAATTTGTATCTTACTAGCGTAAAACAAATTACTGCCCATACTCTGGCCCTCTTATTTAACGGTCAAGTCCAGGCAAATCATTTGTGTCAGGTCGCGCAGGATTAGGCGGCCTGCCACCAGCGCCATCGGCGCCCAGCAGTCATGCCCCTCGAGCACTTTGGCCTGGGCCAGCGGTACATAACCGCCCGGCGCGGCCTCGGCGACGCTGAGCAGGCCGGAATCATCCGCCACAAAAATTTTCCGGTCCGCAATCAGGTAAGGCCCCAGCCCGAACCGGTTTTTCGCCCCGCTGGTCCACCGGATTTCGCCCTCCGCACTCAGGCAGGTCATTTGCCCGTCGGGCCGCACGCCATAAATATACCCCTCATACAAAATCGGCGTATGCTGGGGCGAACCGAAAACCTTTGCGTCCAGCCGAAAGACCGTTTCCACCCCGATTGCTCCCGACTCGTCCTTCAGTCGGATCATCATGCAGCCGGCATTATAGCCGCCCGAGAGAAAAATCTTGTCCTCACCCACGACGACCGGCGAGGGTACCGTGGCAATACTGATTTTCCACTGATCGGTTTGCCAGAGAATCGTCCCATCCTCCGCCGAGACGCCCGCCACGCCGCCCCGGCCGCAATAGACATACATCTTTTTATTTTTAAACGTCATGGAAATGATCGAGGAATGCGTCATGTCCCACTTGCCGGGATTGGGGCTTTGCCAGATGACTTTCCCGCTGGCACCATCCACCGCAATCAGCAGCGCGCTGCCGCCCGGCGCCAGAACCACACGCTCCCCGTCGATCAGCGGGCACTGTCCTGCGTACCAGGGCGGCACGACGGTCTGGTACTCCTTGACCAGGTCAATCATCCAGTAAAACTGGCCCGTGACCGGGTCCAGACAATGCACGTGGCACTTCGGCCCCAGCGTGACAAGGTATTTCTCCGTAACCGCCGGCACCGTCCGCGACATGCCATGATTACGTTTGATTTTCACCGGGTAGGCGTAATTCCAGATTTCCGCCCCATCGTCCAGCGACAGGCACCGCAAGACATCCTGCTCCTTTTCCCGGTCATAATCGAGGATATACACCCGGCCCGCCAGCACCGCCGCTCCCGCGTGTCCCTCGCCCAACTCCAGCTTCCACAAAACCGGCGGACCGCCCGCCGGCCAGTCCGTATTCAGAGCAATGGTTTCGGTGCTGATATTGTCAAAATTACTATTGCGAAAGCGCGGCCAACTGCCCGCCAGGCTGGAGGCCTTCCCGGTCCCCGCCGTCAATACTCCCTGCCCGGAGGCCGCCGCCTCCCGCTCCTTCATCTGCTCCGCCGTGATATCCGTGCCCGGCACCCGCAGCGGAACATCCCCCTCCCCGCGCAGCAGCCACCACGACAAAATCCCGACCCCGGCAAGAATGATCACAGCAGGCACAACTTTCGACATAAAAACTATTGTACTGATAAAAACTTGTTTTTGAAACCCAAAAATTAATCATACGGACTATTCCGCACTGATTTTTTATTCACTTCGCAGGGCTTGCAGCAGGTCTCCGCGCAGCGCCAGCCGGGTCGCCAGCCAGATCCACGCGATCCCGCTGACTAGGATCAGCAGCAGCGTGCCGGCCAGCGCGGCAGCCGGCAGTTCCGCCGTGGTCGAGAGCAGATTGGGAATCAAGGCCAGCAGGGCCGACAGGGTGCCGCTGGTCAGCCCCAGCCCTAGCAGGCCGGCATGTTCGCCCAGTACCAGACGGTATAAATCTCCTCGGGCAAATCCCACCGCCCCTAGCAGCGCCAGCTCCTTCCGCCGCTCCAGTACATTCCGCATCACAATCACGCCCATCCCGATGCTGCCCAGAAACAACCCCAGCCCGCCCAGCAGCAGAAAGATCGATAGGTAGGAATTCTCCACGCTCAGAAACAGCGCCAGCCGCTGGGCCCCCGGCGTCACTTCCAGCCCGAAATCCCGCAGCGCCAGCGACAGAGCTTTTGCGGTCCCCGCCGCGGCGGTAGGGGGGGTATCGATCAGAAAAACCTGATAGCCCTGCGCCGACGGGAACCGGGCCGTAAAATTGCGTTCGGAAATAATCAGGCTTCCCTGCAGCATCGTCTTTTTAATAGCCCCCGCCAGCAAAATCTGGAAATGCTCTCCCCGTTCATCGGTATAATCAATAATGTCCCCTACGGCCTTCCCCAGCGCCCACCGGATCGTGTCATAATCGGCTATCGCAGGTATCACAGGGCTGCCATAATCCTTCTCCAGAATCAGCCAGGGATTGGCTTTATACGCCGCATCCTCCAGCCCGGCAAATGTGAATGGTCCAACCGAATCCATCGCTGCCGGCAAAACCCCCAGCAGCGGCGGCTGCTGTGGCCGGTTCAGATTCAGGCAACTGGCGTCATCCCCCTCCCGCCGCCGCAGCGGAATCACTTGCGCACCCGCCATCTCTTCCGGTTTCAACCCGTAAAATTTCTGCGTCTCGGCGTTATTCAGATCCCGGTAAACCGGCAGGGTCGTTTGCCCATATAGCGAAAAACCGCCCGTCCCGGAGCTGCGCAAATTGGCATCCTGCAGCGGATCATGGCGATTGGCCCCGATGGCAACCACCAGAAAACACCCGCAAGCCAGCAGGGCCACGATTGCCATGCTCCGACCCATCTTCCGGCTCATATTCCGCAGGCCCAGATTCCATATCGTCATTCGCAGCGCCGCGGAAATCCGGCCTGTCTGCTGTAACAGAATATGGCAGCCGGCCAGCGAGCCGATAATCATAATTGCCCCTATGCCAAAAAACAATCCAGCCGCCGTTTTTTTCGAAAACAAGATCGATCCGGCGAGTAAAACCAGTATCGCCATTGCTGAAAGCATCATAATCCGGAAACTGAATTTGCTCCGGTTTCGCCCCGGCGAAATTTTCATGCTGCTCAGATTGCTCAGCAGTTCCTGGGCCGGTCTGGTTCCCTGCCGCCGCACCGCCAGCCAGATGGTAAACAGGCCGGCCAGACAACTGCTCAGAACTCCCGCCAGAATCGTAACCGGTTCCGCGTGAAACTGAATCGCCGCCGCCGAAACCGCATCCCGCCAGATGGTGCCCAGGGCGTAAATCATCAGCCGGGTATAGGCCATCCCGCCGGCAATACCAAAGAGTGCCCCCAGGACAATCAATACCCCGCCTTCCCGCAGATAGAGATGCCGGATGGCTTTCGGCCGCAGCCCCACCGCCAGCAGCAGCCCCGTTTCCCGGTTTCGCTGCTCGATGGCCAGCCGGAATAGCAAGGTCGCTAGCAGCAGCGCCGCCACAATCAAAAAGAAACTGAACCCGATAAACAACTGGCCGAAATCCAGCGCCTCACCGCCGGCCTTCCAGGCCGTTTCCTGAACCGGCGAAAAATACAGGCCCGCCGCCGCTGGGTCCAGACGCTCCCGCAAAGAATCCCGAATAGCCGCCGGCGAAATTTCGGCTGCCGGATAACGAATCGCCGTCAATGCTCCATACCGGTTCTTCCACAGCGATTGACCGGCCGCCAGGGTGATAAAAGCCTTCGGCGTCCCCTGGTACTCGTCCCAGTATTTCTCATCCTGGGGTCGAATCCGGCTCATATCCAGGGGCAGGCCGCTCTCCCACTGCGAACAGCTTTCCGCCTCGCTGATTCCGGGAAATTCCGGCATCAGTTCCGGATCCGCCGCCGCCCCTTCCATCGCAATTACCCCGCGAATGCGAAACCGGCTGGCCCGTTCCTCCAGATGCCGCGTCTGGCCTAAAACATAATAATGCATCTCCAGCGTATCGCCCACCTGGGCTTGGAGTTCCTCCGCCAACCAGGCGTTGATGAGGATTTTCTCGTCAGTCATATCCGTCGGAACCGGCTCCCCGTCGGTGGCCGTAACCATCGAATAGGGCGCCGCCCGCTGCCCGCACCGCAGCTCGTTCACAAAATAGGTCAATATATGCTGGGCCTTTCTTGGGATTCCTTCTACCGCCCGCTCGACCGCCGGATCGATAAAAATCCGCTCCGACCGCAGCTCCACCGCCGCCATTTTCGGAATTTCCCGCAGTTCCAGCGCTGCATCTTCCAACTGCCAGTGTTCTTTTATCGCATGGTTGACGTTTTCCAAAGTTAGTTCGGCGGTTGGATTGTCCCCCAACAGCAGCAGATTGCTCCGGCCGGGGAGTTTAATCTTTTCCGCCAGCCACTGCCGTGTCACAAAAATATTGTACGGGGCGATATGGTTGGCTTGCAGGCTGAATAAGCCCATTTCCGACCTGCTGACAATTTTCTTTACCCGCAGCCGAGCCGCCAGGGAAAGATCCGATTCCGTCGTCAGCGGCATATCGCGGGAAATCACAGAAGGATTACGCATGCGAACTACCAGCTCATCCCGCGCCTGAACCTCCAGACGCCGGGCCAGAGGCTCATTAATCGCTATTTCATCCATACCCAGTTGCAGGGTCGCCGTTCCACCCGCCATCTGCCAGAAATCCTCATCCACCCCCAGCACCTGCGCCTGATTCACCCGCGCGGTTCCCTCGCTATTGGACACCATGGCGGGCAATTGCAAAACGCCGGTAGCCGGCGCCCCAACGGCTGTCCCAATTTCCTCCGCCAGCTCACTGCGAAAAAATCGATCCGCTCCCATTAACGCAAATTTCGTCTTCCCCAGCCGGTCCAGCGCCTGCTGCTTCAGACTGTATTCCAGCGAATCGCCCACCAGCAGCGCCCCCAGAATAATCGCCGTACTCAACGCCGTCCCCAGCAGCACCCACACATGGGTCCGCCGGTAATAGTACAGGCTCCGCAGGATCAGCCGCCCCCGGTTCATGGCACACCGCCCCACGGCCGCAGCATCCCCTCGCTCAGCTCCAGGACCCGGCCCATCCGTCCCGCCAGCGCCTGCGAATGCGTCACCATAATCAGCGTCATCCCGTGCCGGCGGTTCAGTTCCGCCAGTAGTTCTGCCAGCTTTTCCGACGTTGTCTTATCCAGCGATCCGGTCGGTTCATCCGCCAGCACCAGAGGCGGCTCATGGATCAGCGCCCGCACCACCGCCGCCCGTTGTTTCTCCCCGCCCGACAATTGCCCCGGAAAATACCCCATCCGCTCCTCCAGCCCCACTTCCCGCAGCAATTCCATGGCCCGTTTTTCCGTTTTTTCATTTTCGCCGGATTTCTTCTGCGCCAGCGTGGGTATCAGCACATTCTCCAGAACCGTGCACTGCGGCAGCAGATGGTGCTCCTGAAAAACAAAACCGATCTTCCGATTCCGTATCGCCGCCGCCTCCTGCTCCGTCCATCTCGAATGATCCTCTCCCTCCAGCCGCACCGTCCCCGCGCTGGGCCGGTCCAGCATCCCGATGAGATTCAGCAGTGTGCTTTTTCCCGACCCGGATGGCCCCACAATCGCCAGCGTCTCACCTGCCTTCACCTGCAGGCTGATATCCTTCAGCACCGGCGGCCCATTCGGCCCGCTTTCCTCATAGCGTTTGGCTACATGTTCTAGTTCCAGCAGATTATGGGCATTCATGTGTTATCTCCCCTCATACTGGGTTACTGCGTTTTGATAGATTTTCAGCAATTCACTGGCCATCCGTTCCGCCCCGAATAATTTTACCGCCGCTTCCCGGCCTTGCCGGGCCATCCGCTGCCACTCCTGCGGATTCAGCAAAACTTCCCGCAGCTTCCCCGCCAGCGTCTTCGCGTCGTTGGGCGAATAGACAATACCCCCGCCGGTCAGTTCCCGCAGCTCCGGGGACACCCCGTTGTCCGGCTGGACAAACGGCACCCCCGCCGCTAGGGCCTCCATCAGATACAGCCCGCAGGCCTCCCCCTCCCGTTCCGGTACACACATCAGGGACAGCGATTGCAGAAACTCGATCCGCGACTGCTGATCAAACGGCGGAAGGAATTCCGCGTCCGCCCCGCAGCCGTTCGCTTCCAGCCGCCTTCGCAGCTCCCCGATAAACGCCTCATCATTCGACGTCTTCCCGCCCGCAATCCGCAGCCGGGCCTTGCTCAGCCGCTGCTCTTGCTTGATTCGGATAAAAGCCTCCACCAGTATATCCAGCCCCTTGGCAAAACACATCCGCGATAAAAATCCGATTACCGGCGGCTCCCCGGTTTCGGCGGCCGCCGCGTATTTAGCCGTGTCGATTCCGGAATACACGATATGCATCCGCTCCGACGGAATCGACAATCTTTCCCGCATCACTCCGGCATAATACCGGCTCACCGCGATAAATGCCTCGATCCCCGCTGCCCGCTCCCGCACCAGCTCCCACGCCTCCTCCCGCAGCGGC
>JAKQBU010000215.1 GCA_029573975.1 Planctomycetota bacterium | reverse complement strand
CGGGGTGTCGTATCCGGTACAGCGGGCGACGGAGGCGGCGTATTCGGCGGCGGGCAAGAGGCAGGTGCGGGCGCTGGTGGATTATTATATGGAGAACGCCCGCGTCATCCGCACGAGTATGGAGCGGTTCGGCTATTCGGTATATGGCGGGGTGAATGCCCCGTATATCTGGGTGAAGACACCCAATGGCACCAATAGCTGGGAATACTTCGATATGCTGCTTCAAGAGGCCCATGTGGTGAGCACGCCGGGGGCTGGTTTCGGCCCCTCGGGTGAGGGATTTTTGCGGCTGTCGGCATTCGGCCAGAAGGAAAACGTGCTGGAGGCGATGGACCGGATCGGGAAACTGGCCTAAGAAATTGAGCATAACCATCTGTATTTCAAGGGATTACTGCAAGCCGCCGGGTGCGGCTTGCTTTTTTGGCAAATTGTGTTATCTAGTACGGCATGACCATGAATACTCAGTCGAAAACGGAATGGACCAACAAGCGCCTGCTGGAGTGGACGGCGGATTATCTGGGCAAGGCGGAGGTGGAGCAGGCGCGGCTGTGCGCGGAGCTGCTGCTGGCGCATGTTTTGAACTGGCAGCGGATCAGGCTTTATACGGATTTCGACTATCAGCCCAGTGCCGGGCAGTTGGCGGAGTTTCGCGGGCTGGTCAAACGCTGCGTCCAGCATGAGCCGGTGGCATATTTGACGGGACATGCCCATTTTTACAGCCTGGATCTGGAGGTGAATGCCAGCGTTTTGATTCCGCGGCCGGAGACGGAGGTGCTGGTGACGCATGCCCTGGATTTTTTGCGGCAGCAGACCAGCCGGCCGACGGCGTATGTGCTGGATTTATGCACCGGCAGCGGGTGTATCGCGATTGCCCTGGCGGCCAATGTGGTGGAGGCGGATATTCTGGCCATCGACAGCAGCGGGGAGGCACTGGAAGTGGCGCGGAGGAATGTGGAAAAGTACGATTTGCAGGGGCGGATTCATCTGCTGGAGGGGGATTTGTTTGCGAGGATGGATCAGGCCCCCTGCGCGGTTTTCGACCTGATTGTTTCCAACCCACCCTATATTTCCGCGGCTGAGTTTGACAAGCTGGAGTCGAATGTCCGGAACTACGAGCCGCGGGGCGCCCTGCTGGCGGGGGCGGATGGTCTGGATTATTATCGCCGGATTGCGGGGGAGGCGGGGGAGTATCTGGCGGATGGCGGGGTGCTGATGGTGGAAGTGGGGTATAATCAGGCGCGGGAGGTTGCCGGTCTGCTGGAGCAGGCGGGACCATTCAAGGATATCAAGGTATATAAGGATCATCTGGGCCATGGTCGCGTGGTCAAAGCGGTGAAGGCCTGAACCGGTTGCCGAACCAGGAAGGAAAACGGGAATATGGATTCGTTTGTGATACACGGAGGTACACGGCTGCGGGGAGATATTCAGGTGAGCGGTTCGAAAAACGCGGCGCTGCCGATCATGGCGGCGTGCCTGCTGACGAATGAAGAGACCATTCTTCGCTCGGTGCCGGATCTGGCGGATATCCGGCATTTGTGCACCTTGATGGAAAAGCTGGGTGCGAAGATCTGGCGGGACGAACAGAATCATATGCACCTTCAGGTGCAGGACGAAAGCTGCTGCCTGGCGGATTATGAAAGCGTGCGGCGGATGCGGGCCAGTATTTGCGTGCTGGGGCCGCTGGTGGCGCGGCGGCATCATGCGGAGGTGAGTATGCCGGGCGGCTGCGCGATCGGCGACCGGCCGATCAATCTGCATGTGCAGGGGATCAAGGCGCTGGGGGCGGACATCCAACTGGACGGCGGCAATGTGATAGCGGACGCGCCGGAGCTGCACGGGACGGATATTTTTCTGGGCGGGCCGTTCGGCAGTTCGGTGCTGGGGACAGCCAATATTATGAGTGCGGCGTGCCTGGCCCAGGGGAAAACCGTGATCGAGTCGGCGGCGTGCGAGCCGGAGATTGTCGATCTGGGGAATTTTCTGATTTCGATGGGGGCACACATTTCAGGGCATGGCAGCCCGCGGATTACCATCGAAGGGGTCACGGCGCTGCATGGCACGGATTATACGATTATACCCGACCGCATCGAAGCGGGGACCTTTCTGGTGGCGGCGGCGATTACCAACGGCGAGCTGCTTCTGCACAACTGCCAGGCGGAGCATCTGATGGCGGTGATCGACCGGCTGAAACTGATCGGCGTCGAGGTCGAAAGGGAAGACGGCGGGCTGCGGGTCAGTTCGGCCCGGCGGCTGAACCCGGTGGATATCACCACCCAGCCGTATCCGGGCTTCCCGACCGATTTGCAGGCGCAGTTGATGGCACTTTTGTGTCTGGCGGATGGCAACAGCATTATTACGGAGAAGATTTTTCCCGACCGGTTCATGCACATCGCGGAGCTGAACCGGATGGGCGCGAATATTCGCAAGGAAGGTCCCACGGTGGTCGTGCAGGGGGTGCGGGAGCTGATCGGGGCGCCGGTGATGGCCTCGGACCTGCGGGCGTCGGCGGCGCTGGTGCTGGCGGGGATGGTGGCCAAAGGGAAGACGCAGATTCTGCGGGTGTATCATATCGATCGCGGGTATGAAAAAATCGAGGAGAAGCTCAATCGGGTGGGAGCCCAGATCGAACGAGTCAAGGAATCAGATTAATTCCGGTTCGGGTATGGTGCGGAGCCGTTCCTGTGCGAACAGGGTCAGGCCGGCACCCAGAATCAGGATCACCCCGCTGCACCATTGTCCGGCTGTCAACTGCTCGGAAAAAATCAGCCAGGAAAAAATGGCGGTAAAAAAGGCAGTACACAACAAGCTGGTTTGGGTAACCATCACGCCCATACGCTGAATGACCCAGTAAAGTCCCATATGCGGCAGATAGAGATTAAACAGGGTAGAAACAAGAATCAGAAGATGAATACGACCGGTTTGATGAATCAGGCTGAGCGGTTTTCCCAGGCAGAAAGAAAGAACCAGCAAACCGAGGATGGTATAGGTTGTTACCACGGTATAACTGACCAGCGGTCCGGCGGTGCGGGTAATGATACGGATTCCCAGGCCATAGCCTGCCCAGGAAATGGCGCCGATGGTTACAAAGAGAATGCCCAGCAACTCTGTCTGCAACTTGACATCCTGCCGGAACAGAATCACGCCGAGTGAGCCGCTGACAGCACCGAGCAGACCGATCCAGAATATTCCGCTGCGGAAGAGCCGCCGTTCTTCCCGGTGAAAGAGAACTCCCAGCAAGACCGCCCAGATAATATACTGCTTTTGCAGCAGGCTCATCATGCCCGGTTCGGCATAATAGACCGACCAGGGATAAAAAATCTGACCGCCGAGATTGGGAAGGGCGGGGATCAGACCCAGCAGCCAGACCCGGCGGTTGAAATGATGAAGAGAACCCTCCTTTCGAAACCGCAGCCAGACCGTAAGCCAAAGTCCCAGCAGCAGCCAGGCGAAGCGCCAGAAGTTCTGATCCCAGATGGTAATCCCTTCATGGAAAAACTGCCGGATAAAGAGCGGGGCGGTACTCCAGCTTAGAATGATCCCCAGCAGGGTGGCGGATCCTTTTACATCCAGTCGGTTCGACAAAGCGGCTCCTGTGTTTTTCATCCAGTCAAAATCCGAATCTTCCTGATTTCGGAATCATTCGTCAAGTGCAAAAATCGCCTCTGATCCGGGAGACCATCCGGCAGCCGCAGGATGCGAAAAAATCATAAAAAAAGGTAGGCGCAACCAGAGGGCGCTGTAAAATGAGGATAGGATCAGCCGGCGGCGGAGCCGGGCAAGACCAGCGGAAAAATCCCAGAGCCGAGGGAAACCGGATACCTTGATCAAGAACAAACAAAAAATCGAGCAGATTGCGGGCCTGGCCCTGATTATCGCCATCGTGGTTAGCTGCGGGTTCGTGCTGCGGCCGTTTGTGCTGCCGATTCTCTGGGCGGCTATCCTGTGCTTTGCCACCTGGCCCATCTATGAACTGCTGCTGAAATGGCTCCGCGGGCGCAAAAGTCTTGCCTCCGGGCTGATGGTCCTTATCCTTTTGCTGGTGCTTTTTATTCCGTTTTTTCTGATCGGCCTGCAAATTTCCGACAGTATTTATTACGCCGTTGAATGGCTGAAAGCGCATGGCGATGCCAGCTTGCCCGCACCCCCGGAATGGGTGAAACGAATCCCGGGCATCGGAACATCGCTCGACGAGTACTGGAACCGGCTGGTGGCCAACAGCGGCACGACCATGAGCTGGCTGAAACCGCATCTTCAGGGGGCCGGAGTCTGGTTATTGCAGCATAGCCTGGGGGTCGCCAGCGGGATATTCGAACTGGCGATCAGCGTTCTGATTGCGTTTTTTCTATACCGCGACGGGGTAGCGGTGGTGGAGCGTTTGCGGGAGGGTTTTCAACAGATCAGCGGGGATTATGCCCAGCACCTGATGGATGTGGTTAAAGCCACGGTGCGAAGTGTGGTGTATGGAATCATCGGTACGGCCCTGGCACAAGCAACGGTGGCGGGAATCGGATTTGCCATAGCCGGGGTACCGTCCCCCATCCTGCTGGCGATGCTGACCTTTTTCCTGAGTTTTCTGCCCGCCGGTCCGGTGCTGGTCTGGCTGGGCGCGGCGGCCTGGCTTTTTGCCGGCGGGCAAACCGGCTGGGGGATCTTCATGATTGCCTATGGCACCCTGGTAATCAGCACTATCGATAATTTTATCAAGCCCTATATTATCAGCCGCGGATCCAAATTATCCTTTATTGTGACCTTTATCGGGGTGGTCGGCGGTATTGTGACCTTTGGTTTTATCGGCGTGTTTTTAGGCCCGACGCTGCTGGCGGTGGGGTACAGCCTGATCAGTGAAATACTCATTCAGCCCCGGAGCCGCCCTTCCCCGAAACCGGCGGCTGGGCCGGAAACGCTTGTCACTCCGAAGGAGTAAGTTATGCCTTCATGGTATTATCTGTTCCAGGAACAAACGCAAGGCCCGGTGGAAGAAAAGGTTCTCGTTGATTTTTTGGTGCGGCAGGAACTTTCTCCCGATACGCCGGTCTGGACCGAGGGAATGCCGGATTGGGTTCCGGCCAGTCAGATCGATGAACTCAGGAACGCGGCAGCCGGCCAGCCGGAAGCGGCTGCAACAGCTCCCACGGCAGCCGGGATCGGTCTGCCGCCGCAGCCTCATGCCAAAGCCGACTTTCGAGAGGCGGCCGTTCGGGAAAGCCTGCGCCTCCTGGAAGCCAACGGCGGAGCGGTTCCGGATCGTGGTTCCTATTGTTTACCGGTGACAGATACGAACCCCCTTACCCTGCGCCGCTATGGTTATTGCGTAATCATTCGCCTGGTCCTGGGTCTGCTGGGTTTAGGCGGCGGTGCCCTCCTGGCGGCACTTTCGGAAAGGCCGGGCCATACCCTGCCACCTTCGATTTTACTTGCAATCGGAGGCTGTTTTTCTGTTGGCGGGATACTGATCCTGATGGGCAATTTGTTCTTTCAGGGCCGATTTGTGCGAAAACAAATCGGGACTCGATATAACCATTTGCTGCCGTTGGCGGGGCAATCCCGGCTCTTGTGCATCAGTGTGGAAGACGCGGCTACTTTTAAGCGGATGAAATTTCTCCCGGAAGATCTGGGATTTCTGGGACTGGATCCCTCGAATCGCATAGTCTGGATCGAGGGAGTCCGGTTTCGCTATCGGATTGCGGCAGAAGATGTATCGGCTTTAGGCCAGGTCTCCGGTTCAACTTCCACCGCCACCGGCCTGGCCGTTACCATTGGAAAAACGAGCCTGCAAATAGCCCTCCATTGGGATAGCCTGTTGCACGAATTGAAAAGACAAACCATCGGTACCAAATCAGATCCCCTTTTATCGAAAATTCAAAAAACCTTGAACCGGGAGCCGCAATGAAAAAGTATAGCATAATTCTGGTAATGTTCTGTTTTCTAACTTCTGTGACCTGGGCGGAACTGCCCACCTGGGAATTTCAAACCGCAGCCGACCTTTCCGCCTGGGTGCCGAATGGCCATCTGGCCCATGTCGAAGCAAAAGATGGAATCGTGCAAGCGGAAGCTGTCGGCTGGGACCCGTTTTTTCAGAATAGGGAGGTAACTATTCCGGCGGCACCCTGGCAGTATGTTTTGCTGCGGATCAAGGCGGACCGGCCGGGGCTGGGGGAGCTGTTCTGGTCCGGTCAGCTCGAGGGGCAGTATGGCGGCCTATCGCAAAGTAAATCCGTCGGTTTTCAGGTCGGGGACAAGAAAGACTGGCAGGAGATCGCCGTGTTTCCGTTCTGGCACACCGAAGGAACCATCCGGCAGATGCGGCTGGACCTGTATAACGAGGGCCGCTTCGAGATCGACCGGATTGCCGTTCTGGAATGGTGCAACGGGCAGGTATCTCCTGATAATTCCTTCTCCTGGGAATTCAATGGAGATATTTCCTCCTGGCAGGTTACACCCGACACCCGCGACCTGTTTGCCCCCCCGCTGCGTTTCGCCGCCGCGGAAAAAAAGTGGATCACCGTGCAGATGAAATCTGATCAGCCGGGTTTAGCCGCTATTCTCTGGGCTGGCGACCAGGAGGCCGGCTTGAAAACCGAAGAATTTGAAATTCGCGGCGATGGCCGCCTGCATGCCTACAACCTGAACCTCTCCGGCAATCCCAGTTGGAAAGGCTCCATTCTGGCCCTGGGATTCCGGCCCCCCGATCGTGGTACGATCTCCCTCCAGTCGATTTCCGTAGGATCGCAGCCCTCCGGTCCGGCGGAGCTGGAGGTAACGTATTTCGGCTTTGAAAACGGTGTGAACCGCGCCGGCCAAACCTGTAATGTGATGGCCCGCCTGACGAATCAGGGCGGCCAGCCCGCCGCACTGCCCGAAATGAAATTACAGGTTCCCTCCGGTATTGAGATTATTAACGCCCCCGATAAAAATGAGAAAAACCTGGCCTGCGGCGAATATATTGATTTGATCTGGCAGATGAAGGCGCAAAAGCCGGGCCGCTGCCCCGTGACTCTGCAATGTACCGGCCCGGCTGCCCCTGAAGCGGCCGAGGCGACGCTGGTCTTTGAAAAATCTCTCGGATTGCCCGCCGCCGATTATGTCCCCGCACCCCGGCCCATCCATACCAGCCTGGACGTCTGCGCCTATTATTTCCCCGGCTGGGAGACTCCGCAAAAATGGGACTGCATCCGCCGCGTTGCCCCCGTTCGCAAGCCGCTGCTGGGCTATTATGATGAGTCGAATCCCCAGTGTGTCGATTGGCAGATCAAATGGGCGGCGGAAAACGGGATTTCCTGTTTCCTGGTGGACTGGTACTGGACCGCCGGCCAGCAGGCCCTGACCCACTGGTTTGACGCCTACCGGAAGGCCCGCTACCGCGACTATCTGAAGGTCGCCATCATGTGGGCCAATCACAATCCGCCCGATACCCATTCGGTGCAGGACTGGCTCAACGTCACTCAGCACTGGATCGACAACTACTTCAACCTGAAAACCTACTACACCATTGACGGCAAACCGGCCGTGTTCATCTGGAATCCCCAGGGTATCACGCACGACCTGGGCGGCTCGGAGGCGGTCAAGGAAACCTTCGAAAAATCCCAGCAGATGGCCCGCGACGCCGGCCTGCCGGGCATCACCTTCATCGCCATGGGTTATGGCTTTACCCCGGAGATTGCCGAAAGCCTGCTCCACGAAGGCTACACCGGCACCACCACGTATCACGAATGGGGCAAACCGGTCGGACAGGCCATGACCGAACAGCGGTCCCAATTCGACTACGTGGCGCAAAATTCCCCCGCCGCCTGGCGGGAGAAGGACCGGGCGATGGGCAAACTGACGTATTATCCCGTCGTCGATACCGGCTGGGACTCCCGCCCCTGGCATGGTAACAAGGCCATGGCCATTGAAGGCCGCAGCCCGGAATTATTCGAGCAACTGCTGCGGGAAGCCGATATTTTTTGCCGGGAGGCGCAGAAACCGCTGGTCATTCTCGCCCCCGTCAACGAATGGGGCGAAGGCAGCTATATCGAGCCGAACACCGAATTCGGTTTTGCCATGTACGAGGCCATCCGCAAGGTTTTCTGCACCGACGATCCCGCCGCCTGGCCGGTGAATGTGGCCCCCGCCGATGTCGGCCTGGGTCCCTATGATTATCCCAAACCGGCAGACACCGCCAAATAACTTTGTCCTTCAAGCTGCGTTTGGACGCCTATTCCGCCTGCCACAACGGCGGTTGATAGGCTCGCAGCAGCGAGTGACCGCTCAGCGGCGGATCAATCGCCGGCAGGTCCACGCCGAAGCGGTCCAGAATTGTCGGAGTAATATCCGCCCGCTCCCCGCGCCGCCGGACCAGCGGATCATTGGTCGCCAGAAAGACATACGGTGCATCTTTGTGTCCCTTCTGGTCTTCATCAAAGCCATGATCGGCGGTCACATAAATCAACGTCTCATCATATAAGCCCAGCTCCAGCAGCTTGTCCATAATCCTGCCGGTCCAGGTATCCGCCGAAATCAGCGCATCATTATAAGCCAGGGAATTTTCCCCTGCCCGGTGGCCCGAATGATCCACTTCCGCAAAATGAACGAAAAAGAAAAATGGCTGATCCTTATACTTTTCCAGCAGTTCCAGTGTCTTACTGCCCACTTTTTCATCCTGTATCAAACCATTGATAAAAACATCCACATTGTTCTTCGTATGAAAATACGGCTTGCCCGGAATCACGCGGTATTTAACACCATTTTCCTCGACGATCTTCCCTTCCGGCCGCTTCGCTTTGCCTTGAGCCTGTTTTTTGCCGGCCTTCTTTGTTTTTTGGGCGGCTTGGTTTTCGTTCTGATCGGACTTTGATTCCGCAGCCGGCTTGATTTTCTTTTTCACCGGTCCTGCTGCATCCACATGCCCCTTTTTCCCGATCACCGCCACCGTCACAAAATTATCCGGCCCGAAATGCTCTTCCAGCCGCTCAAACACCGTGTACCCGGCGGGAATCGGCCGATACCGGCCATTGCTGTACACCCCGGTGATTTCCGGTTCGTAGCCGGTCAAAATCTGCGACCAGCCCGACTTGGTATCGGTGGTGCGATAGATATCAATCGCCACCAGCGACCCCTCACCGCTCAGCCGGGCCAGGTTGGGCAGTTCCTGGCGGGCCAGGCATTCCTGCACATGGTTCCGCTGCGCCCCATCCCAGCCGATGAGAATGACATTCCGCGGCTGAGAAGGAGGACTAGACTGGCAGCCGATCAGCGAAAGCAGCCAAAGGCATAAAATGCTGGAAATGATGGTGTTAAAACGGATTGGATTTTCAAGTTTCATCGATTTTTCCTTTCGATAGGTTCATCTATATAGTGCTCCTGATGATTCTACAACGCCAAGTGTATGAAATTATTGCATTTTTTATATATTTTGTTTACTTTTTTCCGCCAAAAATACATAGTATCGGCTGATTGGCTAAACCATGAGCTTGTTTTTATTGGAGAACCGGATGATTACCTATGAATTGAATTCAATCCAAGATAAAGAACCTTTTCCCGGCTGCCGGGTGCGTTTTGTGCATTCGGAAAATATGACCTTCGCCTACTGGACCTTTACGGCCGGTGCTACCCTGCCCTCCCATAGCCACGTCCATGAGCAGGTCGGCAGCATTATCAAAGGCGAGATGGACCTTACCGTCGATGGCGAAACCAAGCGCCTGGCCGCCGGCTCCGTCGTGGTCATCCCCTCCAACGCCAAACATTCCGTGAAAACCATTACCGAGTGCTACGTCGTGGATGTGTTCTATCCGATACGGGAGGATTACCGCTAAATGGCCGCTGACATAAAATATCATTATATAACAAGGTAACGCTGCCCCATGCTGCAAAAAATCCTGCTGATCGCCCTGGCCGGTGCCCTCGGCACGCTGGCCCGCTTTGGCCTGGGGGGGCTGATCCAGCGCTGGACCAGCCCAACCTTCCCCTACGGTACGGTGGTTATTAACCTGACGGGCTGCTTTCTCTTCGGCCTGATCTGGGCGCTGGCCCTGGAACGCTATGCCCTCAGCAGCCAGAGCCGCTCCATCCTGCTCATCGGTTTCATGGGCGCCTTCACCACCTTTTCCACCTACGTAGCGGAAACCGGTAACCTGCTGGCGGATGCCCAGTGGACCGCCGCCGCTGTGAATGTAACCCTGCAAAATATCGGCGGGCTGGCCTGTTTCCTCCTGGCCCAGGCCCTGGCCCGCTGGCTGTAATTCCGGGAGATGATTATGAACCTGCCCACCGAAGCGGAACTGCTCAGAATCTTCATCGGCGAGAGCGATAAATACCAGTCGCGGCCCCTCTACGAGGTCATCGTCGAAACCGCCCGCCGGCAAGGTCTTGCCGGCGCCACCGTCCTGCGCGGCATCATGGGCTTTGGCGCCCATAGCCGCATGCACACCGCCAAGATCCTCCGCCTCTCCGAAGACCTGCCCATCCTCATTGAAATCGTGGACAACCCCCAGCGGATCGCCGAGTTCCTGCCCCTCATCGACCCCATGATCCGCGAGGGCCTGATCACCCTCGAAAAAGTCCGCGTCATCGCCTACCGTCACAACCACCCCGCCGATTCCTGAGTTTGCTTATCGGCGGCTGCCGGATACCAGAATCCGAATCGCCTCGTTGGCCGCCGCCAGACCGAAAATACCGGGGATGGTCGGCAGCGAACCCAGTTTGCGGCGGGGGCGGCCCCGCTCGTAAAATTCCTCACCCGGCTGGGACTCGGTAATTTCCCGGCCCGTAATTGCATCGAGCACCTCCACCGAATAAACGCAGGGAAAATCCGCGCTGACGTGGTTTTGCCGCAGCCGCTTGCGAACCAGACGGGCCAGCGGGCAATGCCGCGTGGCCGATAACAGCCCCACCCGGACGGCATTCACATCCTTACGCAGCGCCGCCCCCATGCTGGAGACCAGGGGAATCTGCCGCTGCACCGCCGCCTGGATCAGTTCCACCTTGGGATTCAGAGAATCGATGGCGTCCAGGAGTAAATCCGGCCGGCCCTCGAGGAT
>JAKQBU010000188.1 GCA_029573975.1 Planctomycetota bacterium | reverse complement strand
ACAGGTAAAACCCGCATACCTGGCCGTAAATTCCGCCACAAACGGCCGGATCGGCACCCGGTCCGGTTTCTCGTTCCGCATCGCCGTCACATACCGTTTTAACCGCTGCTGATAGAGTTCTTCCATATCTTGTACCATGCTTGCCATACTAAACTAATTGGATTATCATACGATACCCCGCATTGTACGCAAAGGACAGTATTTTCTTCTATTGCAATCTGTGCAATTTCTGGTATATTTTCGGCATATGGATCTGGCACGATTTCAATCCGAATTCCTGAACCGGGTCGATGAAGCCCGCGGCCTTGCCCTGCTGTTCGACAACCTCCCGGAAATCTATCTCTTTGTCAAAAACCGAAAAAGCCAGTTCACCAAAGTCAACCGCTCTCTCCTGCATATGCTGGGCCTCACAGACGAAAGCGAAATGCTGGGCAAAACCGACATGGATTTTTACCCGCCGGAGATGGCCAGCAAATATATCGAGGAAGATCAGCAGGTCATGAAGCAGCAAAAGGGCTATACCAACCGTATCTGGCTGGTTCCAGGCCCCGACGGACTGCTGGTATGGTATCTGTGCAGCAAAATCCCCCTCTACTCCCGCTCCGGTAAGGTCATCGGGATCGCCGGCACGCTGCGGGACTACAAGACGGCCGGGGCAGTGCTGGAACCCTATCGCGAAATGGCCGATATCATCGAGTATATCACCCGCAAATACGCCGCCAAAATCGAAATTCATCACCTGGCGGAGATGGCCTGCCTTTCCGTCAGCCAGTTTGAGCGGCGGTTCAAAAAATTATTCCAGCTCACCCCCCTCCAATACATCTTGAAAGTGCGAATGCATATGGCTTGCCATTCCCTGGTGCAAAGTAATGCGAGCATCACTCAGATTGCCCAGAATTGCGGCTTTTATGACCACAGCTACTTTACCCGGAAATTTGTCAAAATGTTCGGAATGACGCCGAAGAAATATCGCAGCACGCAAACCGCGGCCGAATCCCCCTAGCCCGCATCCTTTACGGAAATACCATTTACGGCTCGATATATTCCAGCACCACCGTGGCGTTCCAGATATCCTTATTCTGGCTGCGAACATGCGATAATGTCAATTCCTTGCAGGTGGCCCCGGTAAAATCCTGCTCCGCATGATCCACAAATTTCGCCGCCTGCACCATCGTAATATTGTTCAGTTTATAACTTTCCTGATACAGAGATCCACCCTCCTTCAGCTTGCGCGGCTTGGCGCTTTCCCCCCGGCTCACACTGGTTGACGCAATCCCACTCCGCGCCGCACACTGCATCGCGGAGGCAATCCCTTCGTAACGGCTCTCCGCCGATCCCGCCGAACTGCCTTCGCCCATCCGGCCACGCAGTTCCAGGATCCGCTCCGCATTCTGCCGGACCGTCAAAGCCGCCTCCGCCTGATTCCGGGCCTCCCCGCGCAGCGAAAACATCCTCTGGCTGGTCAGCAGTACCCCGATCAGCAGCAAAACCGGAAGTCCGACCGCCCATATCTTTACCTTACGGAAATCTTTAAAGATCCACATTCGTATTTCGTTCCTTCTCTGGTACTCTTGCTTTTTTCACCTGCAGCGGGATATTAAAGGTACGCCGCGTTCCCGCTCCCTTTTGCGAACCCGCACCGGCATTCATAAAATTCCAGTTGATTATCTCCAACGGCGATTCAGGGCCGTCGATGACCTTGACCATTTCCTTCATCGCCTCCAGATCGGGCATCGATCCCGACAGGGAACTCGAATCCGCGTTCACCCGGAGTGACTCGATCATCAAATCAAAATCCTTCGGCAAGGCCACCAAACGCTCCAGAATCAACAGCAAAGCATGGCTGGCCGAATCCTTCGACACCTGCCCTCCCTGCCCCTGCTGTTTCTTCTGCAGACGATCCAGTTCCGTTTTGATCTCCCGGACATAAAAACTCTTTCGCACCATTTTCTTCCCCGGATAAATCTGGCGCCAGCTATCTGCCACCGTCTGGTCCGCCTGGGCAATCATCTTTTCATATTTCAGGGAAAAAAGGCTCGTTACCAGCATCAGCACCAGAAACAGGCAAACCACCGCCCCCGACAGGCACACCAGCGCCTTGTCTTTCTCTGCCGCCACCGTATGCGGCATCATGCCGTCTGAACGGAAATCCACAAACGGCGGACCCGCCAGCCAATGGCTCGCCGCTCCCAGCGCAAACGCCCGGTTCACATCCGGGTCCGCCAGCGGATGGGCGGCCAAACCGGTCTGACGTGAAACTGCCCCGATAACCTGCTGCAAGCCCTCTTCATGATAATAGATAGCAAATGGCCGCTGGGCTTCCGCAAGCAGAGCGATACTCCGGCTGATCTCCGCGGAAACCAGGGATGCCATCTGATCCGTCATCGTACAGAGGGACGAGCGGCCTAAGATGAATTGCTGATTCCCGTCCAGCACCAGCAAATAGAATATGCCTTCCGACCAGGCAATATACACCGCTGTCTGATTGGCTGGTATCCGAGTTTGGGACCGCAAATAATGCTGCCATACCACCAGATCCGGCTCGGCAATCAGCGCATCCAGACCGGCCTGCTCCATCTGGGAAAAAACCGGACTCAATAAGTCCCTCTGTACCATATGCACCATCAAATGGCTGCCCGGATCGGCGCTTTCCACCACCTGGAAACAAATCGCCTGCGATTCCGTATCGGCCGCAAAATCCTCTTCCACATCAAACCGCAGCGTCTTGCCGATAATTTCCGGATCATCAAATTCACTGTGATGATGCAGCGTCTGATAAAACGTTCCGCCTAGGGATAATGCCGTAACCGGCTTGCTTCCCGCCCGCGGAAATACCTCCTCCGCCAGCCGCTCAAATGGTGTCTTTTCCGCCGGCTGACCCTCCGCCGGGGAAATCGGCAGCCGCCAATCCGCCACCGCACGGTTCTCCGTACCCTGCCGTTCCACCAGCACCGCTGTAATAGCCTGGCTGCTATAATGAATTCCCAGACAACTTTTCTGTGCCAAAATTATTCTCCCGGAA
>JAKQBU010000167.1 GCA_029573975.1 Planctomycetota bacterium | reverse complement strand
GAGGAGGAAGGCCGCGAAAACGAAGCCATCGAAATCCTGGAAAAGGCCTATGTCCAGTCGAAACAGTTCCGCTACAAACAGCACAGCGGGCAGATCCGTATCAAGCAGTGGAACCGCAGGGTTCGCAAGCTGCAATTGCAGTTGAAGAATGAACCGGATAACCAGGATACCAAAAAACAACTGGTTGAGGCCACCAAAGAATCCCTCCGGATCGAGCTGGAGCATTATAAACTCTCGGTGGAGAACTATCCGACCGACATGGGGATTAAATACGAATACGGCAAACGGCTGATGCGTGCCCAGCAGTATGACCAGGCCATCCCGGTCTTTCAGGAAGCCCGAAACGACCCACGCTTCCGGGTGGCTTCCATCAACTTCATCGGGCAGTGTTTTTACTTCAAGGAGTGGTACACTGACGCCATCGAATCGTTCGAGCTGGCCCTGGAGGCCGTGGAGGATCAGGAAGGAGCCATCGCCAAGGAATTGCGCTATAATCTGGGGCGGGCGTATGAAGCAGAAGGAAATATCGAACAGGCCCTCAACTGCTATCGCAAAGTCGCCCAGATCGATTATAATTATCAGGATGTCAAAGATCGTGTAGATTCCCTGCGCAAGCAGCAGCAGGAAAAGAAGTAATTTCAGTAAAGGAGTAACTAGTGGCACATTCGCTGTCAGCGAAAAAACGCATCCGGCAGAACGCCAAACGCCGCACCCTGAACCGGGCGCGGAAGAGCGCCTCCAAAACGCAGATCAAAAAATTCATGGAAATCGCCAAAAATCCCGCCGACCTTACGGTGGTTGAGAAAACCCTGCGGGAAACCCACAAGCAGATCGACCAGATGGTAGCCAAGGGTACCCTGCATAAAAATACCGCTGCCCGTAAAAAAGGGCAACTGGCGCGAAAACTCAACAGCTTAAAGACCAAACAAACCAGCTAAATCTGAATCCCCTTTTCTTTTGCTGGAATCGAATATGGCCACTCGCATTCGGGCCAATCGCAATGCTATATTTACCCGTCTCTTCGGCGGAAGTATAGCTGTTGCGCGGGAATATGTGGCCGCCTTCCTGATTCGCTGTCACGTCGGACCGAATGTACTGACTTTTCTGGGCCTGCTGAGCACCCTTACCGCTGCGGTGTTGCTGGCCCGGGGCGGCGGCGATCCGATCGGTTGCGGAACGGGGGAAAGTTTTTACGCCTTTGCCGCCGCTTGGATGATTATCCTGGCCGCTTCGTTTGACATTCTGGATGGCGCCGTCGCCCGCAACAGCCGCCAGATCAGCAAACTGGGCGGATTTCTTGACTCCTCCCTGGACCGAATCGCCGATGCCGCCATTTTCATCGGCATCTTGATTTACTACCTGAACCATCCGGAAAAAAATCACGCCCGGCTCCTGGCCGTCTTGACGGTGGTGGCCTTGACCAATTCGGAACTTATCAGCTACCTCAAGGCCCGCGCGGAAAATTTCATCGAAAGCTGCCCGGTCGGCTACTAGCAGCGCGGCGAGCGGATTGCGGGTATCCTGATCGGACTGTTTTCCGGCCATATCGGCACCGTGATGGTCATGCTGGCGGTCCTGCCGGCCTTGACGGTCCTGCGGCGGCTGATCTTCGCCGCCCGGCAGATCCACCGCAAGGAAAAGAACCTGCCCTTACTAGACCCAGCCGCCCCCCTGACCGGCATCATGCGGCTGGCCCTCTGGCGCTATCGCCGCGGCACGCTGCCCTACGACCTGGTTACCGCCTTCAACATCTGCATTATCTTGTTCGTGAATGTGGAACAGATGGGACGCATTTTTTAACACCAACAGATAAAACCTTCCTCCCCCTTAATTCTCCAAATATCAATCTGCTTGCAGTCTCAATTTATCATTCGGCAATTTCTTTACATTGGCTGCCAATATTTTCACAAAACTTCTCAACAATAACCATTGGTATTTGCTTCGAAATAAATATTGGATCTTTTGAAAAGGCATCGTACCACGTAAGAAAAATTTTATCGCATGTATAAACTTGAAAATGGTCGACAAATTCATTGGCTACATGATTTTCAAGTAGCTTTAAGAGCAGATGTATATTTTCATATGTCAATGGTATATGAAATACCTCTGATTTAGGCCAAATAGTTCCTTTGCTTATTTCAAGCTTTCCATCGATTTGGATGCTTGAAAGAATTTTCTTAACATCCTTTCCTAAGTAAGTTACTTCCATGTACATAATCGAATCATTAGGACATAATTCCGGTAAGCAGCTTAGAAATGCCACATGATTTTCCGGAGCAGTAATCTCCCAAGAATTTCCCGATGAAAGAAATACCGCGTTGCTATGCGTTTCAGTCGATTTTAGCAGTGAAAATAAAAATATCCAGCTAGCCGGATCTATCAAAAATACGAAAAGCCAATAACAACTGTATTTCTCAAAAAATATGGAAGCTCCCGTATTGACAAAAATTGGCCCAAGTAAAACACCTTGTGAATAAAACTTTTTAACTCCCCTTTTCTGATTTTTTTTATTCAGATAGATAAAAATATAATTGCATAAAATAGCATACAAACCAAGTAAAATAAGTAAGGCCCCAATGATATAATGTATACTATTCAGCATGTAAGTATCATTCTCGAAAAAACGGATTGGCATACTTTTCCGCCGCCACCGTAGTCATGGGGCCGTGGGCGGGAAAAATGAGGGTTCGGTCGGGCAAGGTGAAAATGTTTTTACGAACCTCTTCGATCTGGAGCCGAGCCGCGGCCTCTGTACCTGTCCCCCCTACCGATCCGCAGAACAGGGCATCGCCGGTAAAGACCCGGTCCAGGCAATAATAGGAAATCCCGCCCGGCGTATGGCCCGGCGTCGCAAGCGCGGTAAAACGCAGCCGGCCGATCTCGATGGTCTCCCCGCCGCACAGCACATGGCTGGCGGCCCGCACCTCACCCCTGCCGGCATAACACTGGACCGAATAGCGATTCATGAATTCAGGTAAACCTTCGGTATGGTCCGCGTGACCGTGCGTAAAAAAGATGTGG
>JAKQBU010000152.1 GCA_029573975.1 Planctomycetota bacterium | reverse complement strand
GGTTTGGGCGGACTATCTCCTGGACATGGGGGCTCAAGGTACTCCTGTAGAGGGAACCATAACCATTAGCGGATTGGTTCCGGGAAACGTCTATAATCTGGCTGCCTATGGCGGTAATGGGGATGGCGGCTATGGAGCCGTTTGGTCGGCTAACGGCAGTGACCCGCTGAATTTGAGTACTGGGGTATATCAGGGAGTTATTCCAGATGTACTAGCCGATTCCAGTGGAGTGATTACCATTCAGCTAACTGGTCCTGAGTTTAATATTATCATTGCCAATGGATTCGAATTGGAAGGTACCTTCGTGCCCGAACCCATGACCATCGGACTTTTGAGTCTGGGCGGCCTGGCGCTGTTGCGGCGCCGCCGTTAATTTTCGGCAACGGATTCGTGTCCGTTGGGATACAACGAATCATGGGGCAGGCGTAAAAACCTGCCCCATTTTTTATGCCGAGGTTTTTTGAAAAATACGAGCAATCCATAGGCTGCAAAAAGGGAGGAGAATCAAAGCCAGGGTCGAAAAAGTCTTCGATCCCTGGTTATTGTCCAGCAGGCAGAGTTGTTTGCCCACCCGCTGCCGGACCTGATCGATATCCCCGGCCGCCCAGCAGAGTGATCTTTAGATTTTCAAAGTCAGGCTCAAAACCGTAGGCATTCATAAAAAACCTTTGGAAGGCAAATTGATATACCGCATCCTAGGACTGACCACGATTCCCAGCAACAAATCTGAGAACCAATTATTGAAGTTTTCATGACAATTTGATGAAAATAAATATTATGACTGTCTTGCGAATCAAGAAAGGGAAGAAGATGCCGGCCAGAGGCCGGCGTTACGGGAGGCGGGCCGGTAGGAGCTGGGCGGGCTAGGCGGGGACGACGCTGCCGCGGATGTCGCGGAGGGTAAAGTGGTTTTCGTCGTTGGAGAAGGCCGGGTTGGGAACGATGACGATGGATTTCTGGGAGGCCTGTTCCCACTGGGCCAGGAGGGAGCGTTTTTGGTTCTGGAGGAAGGAGGCGACATCGGCGGAGACGGCGATTTCGATGACGGCGACGTTGAGTTTTTTGGTCATGGCCTGGATGCGGCGCATGATCTCGATGGACATGCTTTCGGGGGATTTGACCAGGCCGGAGCCTTTACAGTGGGGGCAATGCATGTAGGTGCTGCTTTTGAGGGAGGGGCGCATCCGCTGGCGGGTCATTTCGACGATGCCGAACTGGCTGATGCGGAGGATTTTGGTGCGGGCCCGGTCGGTGCTGACGGCTTCGCGCAGGCATTTTTCGACGGCGCGGCGGTGCTTTTCGTTGATCATGTCGATGAAGTCGATGATGATGACGCCGCCCAGGTCGCGCAGGCGGAGCTGGCGGGCGATTTCGGGCGCGGCTTCCATATTGATTTTGAAGGAGGTGGTTTCGGCGTCCTTGTGGTCGCGGAATTTGCCGCTGTTGACGTCGATGGCGACGATGGCCTCGGCCTGATCGAAGACCAGGGAGCCGCCGCTGGGGAGGGGGACATAGCGGGCGTTGATTTTTTCGATTTCCTCCTCGATATGGTATTTTTCGAACAGGGGGACCGGTTCATCGTGCAGGACGACGCGGCTGCGGGTGCGGGGCATGGCAATGCGCAGAAAATCGCGGACTTTTTTCAGGGTGATGTCGGAATCGCAGAGGATGCGGCTGATGTTGCTGTTGAAAATATCGCGCATGGTGCGCTGCACCAGATCGGATTCCTGGTAGAGCAGGGCGGGAGTCGGGTCGGACTTGATTTTCTGGGAGACGGTTTTCCAGAGCCGCAGGAGAAAATTAAGGTCCTGCTGGAGTTCCTTTTTGCTGCGGTCCATACCGGCGGTGCGGATGATCAGGCCGATATCCTTGGGGGGGTTGAGCTGATTGAGCATATCCCGAACCTGGGTGCGGGCCTCGGAGTCCTCGATTTTGCGGGAGATACCCAGGCGGTTCATGCCGGGCATGAGGACCAGGAACCGGCCGGGGATCGACAGGTAGGTAGTGAGGGTGGGGCCTTTGGTGCCGATGCCCTCCTTGGTGACCTGGACGATGACTTCCTGGCCCCTGCGCAGGCATTCCTGGATGGGGGGCCGGTCGCGCCGGGGGCGTTTGCGCCCGACGCTTTCCTTCTGGTTGTCTTTGGAGTGGAAGAGGCAGGACTGGACGTCGCTGATATGCAGGAAGCCGTTCTGGCCGATGCCGAAATCGACGAAACAGGCCTGGATGCTCGGTTCGACATTGGTGATTTTGCCTTTGTAGATGTTGCCGACGTGGCTGGAGGTGCTGAGCCGTTCGACATAGAGTTCCTCCAGGCGGCCTTCCTCGACGACCGCGATCCGACATTCCTCCTCCTGGGACCGGTTAATCAACATTTCCCTTGCCAAATGATAATCCTTTCCGAAAAATAATATTTTGTTAATTCCCGGCGTGATATTCGGTTTCGAGCCTTTCGATGCCGAGGATATCGCCGGGCTTTTGTATTTCCAGTAATTCCGCAATTTCGTCCAGACGGACGGTTCCTTTGGGCTGAATCAGCAGTTTGTAGATCAGGCTGGCGCCCTCCCGCCGGAGTTCGGCCAGGCAGGTTCGCGCGGGGATCTTTCGTTTCGGGTGGCGGCCGTGGGCCGGGCGAACGATGGTGCATTCTTTTTTCTGCAGGAAGGCCTCAATGCGGGCTTGCAGGGCGTCGCCGTCCACCTGCGGGCCGAGCTGGAGGCGATAGACGGCCCACTGGGGTTGATAGGCCCGGTGGGCGGGGACCAGCGAGGCCTCCCGGACGGCCAGGCCGGCGGGCAGTTCCTTTTGCAAAGCAGCGTGCTGATCGGCGGTCAAGGCTGTCCCTTGCCATTCCGCCAGCAGCAGTTCCCGGCGGCAGGCCATGCCCACGCTGCGCGGCAGAGGCAGCGACAGGCGCATATGGGGATTGAAGCCGCTGCTGTAGCGAATGGGGAATTGGGCGCGGGTAAAGGCCCGCTGCCAGAGCCGCATGGTATCGTGATGGGAAAGGAACCGGAGATCGCCGTGCAGGGAAAACCAAAGGGCCAGTTGCATTCGTATTTCGTTATTCCCGGTTTGCATAGTTTGCTGCATCAATCCACATTGGCCAGAATATCCTGCACCTGGGCGCGTAGATAGCTGATGGTTTGTTTGTCGGTGTCAAAGGTGAGGGCCTTGCGGGCGATCCGCCGGCACTGGGACATGGAAACGGACCGGATGATTTTTTTGATCTCCGGAATGCGGGGCGGGGCCAGGCTGAGGGTGGTGAAACCGAAACCCAGCAACAGGGGGGTGAACTCGGTTTCGGAGGCCATCTCGCCGCAGAGGCTGATGTCGATTTTGGCCCGCTTGGCCGACTGATACACCTGGCGGATTAGATTCAGGACGGCCGGATGGGCCGGGCTGTAGAGGGAAGCGACATGTTCGTTGGCCCGGTCCACCGCCAGGGTGTATTGAATTAAATCGTTGGTGCCGATGCTGAAGAAATCGACTTCATCGGCCAGGTCATCGGCGGTCATGGCGGCGGCGGGGGTTTCGATCATGATGCCGACGGGAACGCTGTCATTGAAGGGGATCCCCTGTTCTTCGAGGTCTTCCTTGACGTCGGCCAGGACCCATTTGGCCTGGCGGAGTTCCAGGATATTGGTAATCAGGGGGAACATGATTTTGAGGTTGCCGTGGACCGAGGCCCGCAGGATGGCCCGCATCTGGGTTTTGAAGAGGTTCAGATGGTTCAGGCAGTAGCGGATGGAGCGGAGGCCCAGAAACGGATTGGGTTCTTTGACCCAGCGGTCGCGATGCAGGAATTTGTCCGCGCCGAGATCCACCGTCCGGATGGTGATGGGATGGTTTCCGAAACTGCGGATGGTGGTCATATAGGCTTCATAATGATCGTCTTCCGAAGGATCGTGATCCGAGCCCAGATAGAGGAATTCGGTGCGGTAGAGGCCGATGCCCTGGCCGCCTTTTTGCAGGGTGATGTCCGCCTCGTCGGGCAATTCGATGTTTCCGAAGAGTTGAATGGGAAATCCGTCGGTGGTTACGGCCGGCAGGCGGGACAGTTCATCCAGCTCGTGTTCCTGTTCGATGATGGCGGCGGCAAAGGTTTTATATTCGTCGAGCGTGGCCTGGTCGGGATTGATGATGACGGTGCCGCGGTTGCCGTCCACAATGACCAGGTCGCCCGCCGCCACCAGCGCGGTGACATTGCCCAGGGCAACGACCGCGGGAATTCCCAGGCTGCGGGAAACGATGGCGGTATGGGAGGTTCGCCCGCCGGCATCGGTGGCGATGCCCTTGACAAAGCGTTTGTCGAAGGAGGCGGTCTGGGTGGGAGTCAGGTCATGGGAAACGACGACGACCGGTTCGGTGAGGTGCTGGAGTTCTTCCCGGCGTTTGCCGATCAAATGCCGCAGCAGGCGGCGTTCGATATCGTAAATATCGGTGACGCGTTCAGAAATATAGGCATCGCCGGCGCCGGCAAAGTGTTTGGCGATATCCCGCAGGGTGACGCTGACGGCGTACTCGGCGGTATAATTCTGTTCGGCGAGCAAATCGCTGATTTTGCGGCGGAGGCTTTTATCCCGCAGAAAATGGAGGTGCACCGCGAAGATGTCCTTGATTTTGCTGTCCCACAGTTCGGACTGGGAGCTTTGCAGGTGGGTAACTTCCTCGGTGGCGTCCAGGAAGGCCTGGCGGAGCCGCTGTTTTTCCAGGCGGATTTGTTCGAGGGGGACCGTGCGGCGGGGGATGCGGTAGGTCTCCGCCTCAATGACCACCGCGGTGTAGATGCCTACGCCGGGGGATACGCCTATGCCTTTCAGAATTTCCATGATTACCCGATATCAAATTTTTCGTTTTGGATCAAAAGGGCCAGGGCTTCGATGGCCTGGGGGGCGTCCTCCCCCTCGGCAATAAGTTTTAGTTTGGTTCCCTGGGTGGCCGCCAGCATGGTTACCTGCATAATGCTTTTCCCGTCCACACACTGGGTATTTTTGCAGATGCTGATGCGGGCGCGAAAGCGGCTGGCACAGTCCACAATCTGCATGGCCGGGCGCATATGGAGGCCGTCCGGATTCCGGATTTCCACCTCACGTTCCAGGTAATGGCTATCTTGTGTTGACGGCAACGTCCGGTACCCTTTCGCAATTAAAGACGGTTGTTGTTTTGGGACTCATCGGCTTCCTGCAGCAGATCCTCGATTTCTTCCCGGGTTTCGGCCTGGCGCAGGAACTTGCGGAACATTTCCCGCTGCAAATGGGAGAACAGGCTTTCCATGGCTTCCAGATGCCGGTCGGGATTGTTGGGGGGGCTGATCAGCAGCAGCACAGAATAGACAGGGGCTTTGTCGAGGGAGGCGAAATCCACGCCTTCCTTGCTGCAGCCGATGGTTCCGACAATTTGCTTGACCGAGGGATGCTTGATGTGGGGTACGGCGATGCCTTTGCCGATGCCGGTGCTGCCCTGCTTTTCCCGTTCGATGATTTTCTGGGTGATTTCTTTTTTGTGGGCGGCCGGAACACATCCGGTCTGGACCAGAGAATCCACCAATTCCGTAATGACGGCGTCACGTTCCTGCGATTTGAGTTTGGGGACAATGGCCTTGCCCACCATGAAATCACTCAATTTCATACATTACTCCTGTTACCAGTTAAAATCTCATTCCCCCGGAGGGGGGAAACAGCCTGTCACTGACAGTTTTTCCATGCTTCACGCTGCTCGCGGGGGAGCAGACGAACGTTTATTGAGTTTTAGTCGGCCGCTTGCGGGCTTTCCGATTCGATTTTCTCCACGGTCGCTTCGGCAGCACCGGTCCGGCCCTTGTGATTGCGGGATTTTTCCTTATGGCGGGTCAACTGGCGTTCGCTCTTGTCCACGGCCAGATCCACGCAGGCGTACAAATCTTCGCCGGCCTGATGGACGACAAAGGGCGGGCGGTTATCAGCCTTGATGATCAGGTCCACTTTATAGGCCAGACCCTCTTTATCCACAATCACCTCGATTTCAGAGATCCGATTATAATATTTGCTCAACTTGGCAATTTTTTTCTCCACAAAAGCCTTCATCGCATCGGTTACGTCCATGTGCCTGGCTGTTATTTTTTTCAACACTTCGCAAACTCCTTTCTAATGGGGGAAGAGGTATTCCTTTCTCTGGTCACAACCTGCCTTACTTTATGGCTTTTCATTTTTTAGTCCCCTTGGAGCCTCCGTCCCAGCCACCGTCTCGTCGGATGGCAGATTCGCCAGTTGGGTGGCAAGAGGCTGGCGCCCGGGCACAATGACTCCTCCGCTGACAATAAAACGCAAAGCCGCATCAATGGGAATCGGCAAATCAATCGCATCTTCTTTCTTTACATAAACCACGTAGCCGGTAATAGGGGTGGGTGAGGTTGGGACAAAAACCGTCAGAAACTCCTGCTGGGTTTTTTCCGCCACTTCCCGGAACCCGCAGCCGGTTACCAGTCCGATGGACCAAAAGTCTTTGCTCGGGTACGGTATGATGACCACCCGATTGAATTCGATTTTTTTCTCGCCAAACAAAAAATCGGTTACCTGTTTCACGTAGGGATACACCTGCTTGAATCCAGGTACCTGCTGCACGGTGCTTTCAAACATCTGCCATATCTTTCTGCCTATATAACCGGCGAACATCCGGCCCAGAAAATAGACCAGCAAAATCGCCAGCCCGAAACCGATCAGGGACTTCCAACCCTGGTTCCACTGCTTGCGCAATTTCCACAGCCGGGCCCCGTTCTTTACGGCTGGGTCCTGGGCGCTGGTGACAACCGACAGTTGATTTTCACTTATATACTGTTCTATCTCTTCCGGTCTTAGCTGCGGATAATCGTGTTTGGCCAGCACGATCAGCCGAATCACACCTTCGTTAATATATACACTAATATTGTTTTGTACAAATTCAAAACATTTGACCAAAACCACGATGGTCAGGACGGTCGGCAACAAGGTTGCCAGGCCCCGCAGGAAAAACCGGCGAAAATCAGAAGCAAACCCCTCTTTAGTTCCTTTCGCCATCGCGGTTTACCTTTCCAAGGCCCGGATCCATCGCGTATTTATCTACTAAATCCTTTTACCAAGCGTACTTAACGAAAATCCCAAGGATCCGTTAATCCGTATTAGTTTATCTGTAAATACGGGCTTGGTCAATAGAATTTAAATCGGCAGAAGCCTTCGCCAACATAAGTGCTTATATATATTTATTTTACGAATATGCGCATTCGGATTGGCTTCGGAGCCGGATTATTTTTTTGAAAAATTACGGCGTAATCCTTATTCTGAAACCATGGAATGCAAAAAGGAAAAAAACAGTAAAAGTTGCGGTTGTACGTATGCTGGGTGTTCGCGTCGGGGGCTGTGTTGTGATTGTCTGGCTTATCATTTGAAAAACCGGGAGTTGCCCGGCTGCTGTTTCCCAGCTGAGGCCGAGAGCACCTATGACCGCAGTTTCCAGGCTTTCGCCAAGGCGTGGAAATTGTAAGATGTTTATTTAGAAGTCTTTATGAGTTTTTTAGGGGGATCTGGGCGAAAGGGCAATCAGTGGTAAGAATGAATTTAGAATTTTGCAAAAAATATCCGATCATGATATAATAGCACGACTTGTTTTTTTGTTTTGGCAGCCTTTTGTAACCCAATAGGCGTTTTTGCGTAAAAAAATAAAAAGTACCTATTGACCGTATTCAGGCCGCAAGCGTCAAAAGCTCTTCGATCCCTTGTTAGTGGGGAGCCAGAGCTGATTTGGATGACGAAATCGGCTTTTGGCGGTTCCGTCAATCAGGAGAAAACATGATGTTCAAAAAGAGTCTTTCGGTTATCGGGATTATGTTCTGTTTAGTCGCCTGCCAGGCGGTTCAGGGCTGGGATCATAATGCGGACTGGCCCATAGCCGCGGAACCGGCCTTGTCTGCCAATCCGAATGGGGTGTGGTCGTATGGCTATCTGGAATCGGGCAATATCGCGGCCTTTCATTTGTACGACCGGTTTATTCCCGATCCGCATTATGGCACGGGCCAACACAATCCCTGGGCAAGCGAGCCAGCGCTGAATAACTGGAGCCTGAACGGCGGCTGGGATGGTCCGGATAAATACGGCAACAACGGCATCAACACCAGTTCCGGTTCGGTTTACCATGATGATTGGCCCGGGGATATGTATTGGGCGGCGGGCCAGACCAATATGATGACGCCGGATAGTTCGGTCGATTTATACAATCAGTCCTGCACCCGTTTCACGGCTCCCTTCGCGGGGAAATTTGAGATTCACGCCACCTTTATTAACAGCATGTATGCCGGCAATTCCACCCGTACCAAGATTGTCGTGAACGGCAGTCAGGCAGCCTCCTC
>JAKQBU010000143.1 GCA_029573975.1 Planctomycetota bacterium | reverse complement strand
CTGCCAGGTCGTTCCAGGCGATACGCACGGGTATGGCGACAGGGGCGATGTTGAACAGGCCGACTACTTTGGAGCCGTCTTCCATTTCCTTGGCCAGGACGAAGGATTCGTCATTTTGTTTCATGATGCGGCATTGTTGGCCCAGCGAGTCCTGATTGGCCTCGATGACCTCGGCGTTGCATAATATATTTACGGTAAAGTCGTCCAGCCGGGTCATGTTGCCGGAAAAGATCAACGGCGAAGCCATGATGGACCATAGGGACATATAGGCATATTGCTGGTTGGGGGAGATGGAGGTCGGAATGCCTTCTTTCCCCGAACCGCCGCCGATCCAGCCGATCAGGATATAATCGGGATCGTTCCAGTAGCCGGGCCGGGCGTATTCGTAGTGCTTGGCGTTATCCAGCCCCATGCCGATGAAGCTGCTCGAGCGGCGGATATCATCGGTGGTGCGCCAGCAGTTGCCGCCGGCGGCTGCGGCCCATTCCCAGACGCGGTCCATGCCGTACTGGCAGATGTTATAGACGATGTCGTAATCGACGTTTTTGAGAATCTCGCCCATCAGGGCGTAGGGTCTGACATATTCATAGCGGGTTTTATCGATGGCGATGCTGTCGTAGGAGCACCAGTCATACTTCAAAAAGTCAAAGCCCCAGGTGGCGAAGGTCAGGGCATCCTGCTGTTCGTGGCGGAAGCTGCCGGTATAGCCGGCACAGGTCCAGGGACCGGGGGAGGTATAGATGCCCGCCTTGAGGCCCTTGCCGTGGATGTAGTCGGTAAGGGCCTTCATATCGGGGAAGCTGGCGTTCGGCAGAATGACCCCGTTTTCATCCCGGTAGGGCTCGTCGCCGCTTTTTTTGGCCCAGCAGTCGTCGATGTTGACATACTGATAGCCGTAGTCGGCCATGCCGGTGTCGATCATGGCATCGGCGGCCTGGCGCATGTCCTGATCGGTCACGCGATCGTAAAAGATGTACCAACTGTTCCAGCCCATCGGCGGGGTGAGGGCGAGGGTATCACCCACGATGAGCTTGAAGATACGGGAGTCGGAGCCTTTTTCATTTTCGGCTTTAAGGGTAATCGGGTATTCACCGCGTTTTTTTGGAGAATTGCCGGTGATGATGCCGGTGGCGGTATCCAGGGTGAGGGTGTCGGGCAGGTTCTGGGCGGAGAACTTGATCGGCCGATTGCCGATGGCGGGGATGCGATAGAGGAAGGGATTACCCGGCCGGGCGCCATAGACCTTGGGGCCGTTGATGCGGGGGGCCGGTCCCGGCGGGGGGGTGAGAATGATTCGTTCCTCCTGCGGCGGATCGATGGCCTCGGGGGCCGGGCCGTCATATTCGATAGCGGCATCAACCAGGTCCGCGTGGTCATAGTCAGCCCCGTCGCCGGCATCGGTGATAACCAGGATAAGTTGATGGAGACCCTCCAGATTAAGGTCGATCTGGGCCGGAGCAGCACCGCCTTTTATGATGTCGCTGTCGAAGAGTTTTTTGCCATCGGCATAGATCTTGCCCTGGATACTGCCTTTTTTCCCGGTCTCGTCATCGACACCGAGTGAGGCGGTAAAGCGGGCGGCGCTGCCCTTGAGGTTGATGAACAGGAGGCTATCGGCGTGGGTGCCGACACCATTTTTAAAGGTGCGACCGGCGATGGAGAGCGGCTGGCCCTGTACGCTTTGATTGGGCAGGGGTTTGCCCCAGCCGCTGGTCATTTTGGTCAGGTCAAGGTCGGCTAGCCAAAGCAGCCCGGCCGGGGATGGCTCTGCTGCGAAAGCCGGGAGGCTAGGGAGCTGGCCGGATACAAACAGATGCATCACCAAAAAAAACATTACGCGATTATGCCAAGGAATAGCACGAGACATTATTACCTCTTTTGCTGCAAATACTTAAGTTAAAAATTTATTCAACCAGAACCATTTCTTACTACGTGTATAATATCACAGGCCTAAAAATAAGAAACCCCATTCTTTGTAAAAATATCTCCAAAACCGGAGTATTTTTCATGGCAAAACGATCATTTTGCGGTATATTTTAAATGGAAGATCACTTTTTCAACTACTCATGAGGATTGCTATGTCGCTGGAACGTTTTTTTCAGATCAAGGAAAATGGCAGTACGATCGGGCGGGAAATTGTCGGCGGGGCGACTACCTTTGTGGCGTTGAGCTATATTATTTTCGTGCAGCCGGCGGTTCTAAGTGGTTGTGGTATGGACAGTTCTGCCGTCATGTTCGCCACCTGCGTCTGTTCGGCCTTTGCCTGCCTGATCATGGGGCTGTGGGCCAATCTGCCGATTGCCCTGGCGCCGGCGATGGGGCATAACTTCTTTTTCGCGTTCACGGTGTGCGGGGCGGCGGCAATGGGGGGGATGGGCTTTAGCTGGCAGGAGGCCTTGGCGGCCAATATGATCGGCGGGACGATTTTTCTACTGATCTCCCTTCTGGGGCTGCGGGCGGCGATTATGAATGTCATCCCCGAAAGCCTCAAATATGCCATCGCCGCCGGGATCGGCCTGCTCATCGCCTTTGTCGGGTTGCAATGGAGCGGGATCATTGTCAGCCAGTCGGCCACCTATGTGGAGCTGGGGCATCTGAAAAATCCGGTCACCCTGCTGAGCTTGTTTGGGATACTGGTTATCGGCATTTTATTATCGTTACATATTCGCGGAGCAATTTTGGTTGGTATGATTACTACCGCCCTGGCTGGTTATCTCGCCACCCGCTTCTGGGGACACGAGTGGGGGTATTCCCTGGTTTCCACCGCCATGGATACCGGGTTTCCCCATGTCTCCGTCACCGCGGGAAAGGCCTTCGGCGGCCTGGTATCCCTTTTCAGCAACCATAGTATTTATATCGTCCTGCTGGTCATCTTTACCTTTCTGCTGCTGGATGTCTTTGATACCATAGGCACCCTGGTGGGCGTGACGGAGCGGGCGGGTCTGATGAAAAACGGCCGGCTTCCCCGCGCCCGCCAGGCCCTGATGGCCGATGCCCTGGGCACCATCTCCGGCACTCTGATGGGTACCAGCACCATCACCAGCTATGTCGAATCCAGTGCCGGGGTGGCGGCGGGTGCCCGGACGGGGCTGGCGTCGGTGGTGACGGCGGTTCTGCTGCTGCTGTCGATCTTTGCCTATCCGCTGGTGGGGGTGCTGGGCACGGTGGTGCCGCTGCCGGCGGCGCAGCTCGGCTCGCATATGGTCA
>JAKQBU010000115.1 GCA_029573975.1 Planctomycetota bacterium | reverse complement strand
TTGCGTCATCGTTACACCTTGCCTATCCTGACATGACGCAGGGGAATGGGGCGGCGAATTTGCCGGCTGTCCCTCGTGCCATCCTGATGGGGATTATTGGCTTTCTGTGCGTCTCGCTGGTGCGGGACCGCAAGGTGTGGGTGGCGGCCTTGGTCCTGATCTTTGTTTTAGGCCAGGTGGGGGTCCAGGCTTTGCCCCGATTAACGGCCCGCCTGACCAACGGCAAATTATACCACCACAAAAAGACGATGGCGGCGGCCGGGTCACCGTTGCCCAGCCCCGTATGGCACAGCGGCGGGGAGCTGGCGGCCAATCGGCATTTCATCGGCCTGCTGCACCGGCTGGCAGGCTCGCCCGAGGAGGCAAGCCTTACAAACCATTTTCTCGCGGGGGATGGGCTGTGGAACCGCGCAGGGCAGATGTTCGATGCGTTGCGGGGCGAACAGCCTTTTTATAGAACTCTCTCTCCCATGGTTTTCTCCCAGCCGGCCTTCCTGGCCAGCCGGGTGGAAATTCCGTTGATTGCCCTCTTGACGGTCGTGAATCAGGATTATATATCCTGTTTTTCCCCTGCCTTTATCTTTTCCAACATCTCCCGCGCCCCGCCGATCCGGTGCTAAAAAGATTTTAATTTTTACTACTATTAATTAATGGCTCTTTAAAATATGAGGAAATAAAAATGAAAAAGATAATTTTAACCTTAGTTGTAGTTGGCCTAATGGCCGTACCGGCTTTGGCTGGCCCAACAGGCACAGTGACAGGCGATTACCAGGGTTCAGTTTATGGAACAAGTCTACAAAGTACCTTTGTGTGGGGCGCCTCTACTAAAACGGTTTATCCCATAATGCAGAAATGGGATATAACAGCCTATACCGGAGATGGGCAATACATCAGTGACCCACTTTATACCTTCTGCGTAGATTTGGCTCAGAATGTTGTTGATCCTACCACATTCACTTTAACAAGCTTAACTGGTTCATATAGTGGTCAAATATCTGCTCAAGAAGCATCTTATCTGCGAGAATTGTGGGGAGAAAAGTACACAACTATCAATAGTGCTAAAAGTGCCGCTAATTTTCAATTAGCTGTCTGGGAAATTGTTTTCGAAGATGGCGCCTATGATATTACCTCTGGGAATTTTAAAGTAACGAACGGCTATGGTACCGGCATCACTGAAAAAACCGAGATCACAGATCTCATTGCAAGTGTGACAGATGCTGGCGGCACTTATGAATGGGGCTTGATTGCCTTATCGGATGGCCAGGATCTCTTGGGAGTAGTCCCAATTCCTGCTCCCGGTGCGATTCTGCTGGGCGGCATTGGTACGGCCCTGGTGGGCTGGCTGCGTCGTCGTCGTTCCCTGTAGCCATTGTTTTGCAACCTCTCCAGGAACTCATGGCAGTGTCCCAGAAAGGAGTTTTGGATGAAGTATAAGAAATTGATCTTGCCGATATTGATCGCGGCAATGATTTTTGTCTCGACCGTCAGCGCCAATACGACGCTGACCGTTCCTTCGGAACTGGGTGTGATGACGCATAACCACTATTACATGTGGAAGGTCGCCCTCAGCACCCCCGCCGGCGGAGCGATCGAGTCGCTGCAGTTGACGCTGCCCGATCTTTACAACGCCGATGAGGATGTCAATAACGTCCTGTACGTCCACCTGCTGGGCGGGAATGAGCTGGCCGGTATCGCCTTTAACGAAAACGGTGTTTTCACGGGTGTCGATAATCCCAGCCAGGGAAACAGCATAGCCGTCTATGGCGGCTATGAGCTGGACATCTATACGGACCCCGATGGGGCCATAAGCAAAGGCGACTGGACCTACGTGTTCACAGCCGAGGATCTGGCCCTGATCAATCAGGGTGCGGCGGCGGGAACCGTCCAGTTCGGGATCGGTTTCGACTCGGACTGCTGTTACATGCTCAGTTCCTCCCCCCCGATTCCGGCTCCCGGCGCGATTCTGCTGGGCGGGATTGGTGTCGGCCTGGTCGGCTGGCTGCGGCGGCGCAGGAGCCTGTAAGGCAATGATTTTGTAAAACGGAATACTGGTCAGGCGGTCGCTACTAACTGGCGATCGCCTGATTACCTCCGAAAAAAAGTGTAGTTGTGTAAGCTTTGCTTACATATAAAAAAGCGATGAAGTAGGTTTTTTTGTTTTTATGTTTTGCAACGTGTAAATTTGTGTTTAATTTTATTTGAAAGGACAAAAAGATGAAAAAGGTAATGTCAACTTGTTTAACAATTTTGGTTTCTTTGTTAATTATTAGCAGTTTGGCTCAAGCTAATTATTCGGGTAGTTTTACTTTTGATACAGAGTGGAATACTGATTATGCACCAGGTTGGGAAAACAGTGCATATCGGCATGGTGAAGCTCCAGTAGGCAAAATGATGGATTTCGTAGCTGGCGGCCGTGAGGGCACCGGCGGTATGCGTTTAACCGCTATGAGTACACCGTCAAGTTCAATGTTTTGGGCGGCAGTAAATCCAATTGGTGTTGATGGAAATGCAATGAGCAAACAGTACAATCCATGGGTTAGTGTTTGGTATTATGACAGTGGCTGGGAAGACGGCAGTTTGCATCGTGCGGGTCAACTTTATGCCGTTCCTTCGTGGGTGAATCCTTATATTGATGTTAGTGATCCTGAAGATTTTATTGGTGATGAAGACTGGACGGATATCCAATTTGGTGCGCGTACTAGTAAAAGTGATAATTATTACTATGTAGCCGTTGGCGAGAACCATCCCGGCTGGCAGGACACTGGAGTAACACGCGAAGACGAAAGATGGGTTAACCTTAAGATGCAGTTGAGCAGTATTGATGGTAAAGTCCATTTCTATATTGACGATAACGAAGTTGGTTCAAGTTATCGTGATGATTATATAGACTTAGGTGAAACAATTGGTTTATATACAATGTTTACATCCCCACTTAGCAGTTGGGGTGATAATAAGCCCTGGACTATTTGGGATGATTTTGAATTTGGTTCAGATTATGTTGTAATTCCCGCCCCCGGTGCGATTCTGCTGGGCGGGATTGGTGTCGGCCTGGTCGGCTGGCTGCGGCGAAGAAATACGCTGTAATATAGTTGCAAATTCGAATATTTGTTACCCTGGCGTCATGCTGTCGGAATGGGCAGGATGATGCCAGGGAACGTTTATAAGCCATAAAGACGGCCCAGCGGCCACCTTATTCGTGGGGAGCCGGGGCCGGTTGTGGATGACGAAATCGGCTTGTGCTGGTTCCGGCGGATACATACGGATTGCCAGGCATAGCGGCAAGGTCTTGGCTCGCATGTTTTGCGGGAGGTGGGGGTTTATTGCAGTAACTCCAGTTTTCAGAATATCTTACGTACTATTTTCCCTTTCGCCGGCCGCGTGTGTCTGTTTCCAGCCCGAAAAAGGCTCCGCCACCGGCTGGGAGGGAGGAAATTTTCTTGCAAAACCGGCCTTTCGGCGGTAGGGTAAGCGGAAATTTGGCAGAGTGTGCTTTGACGCCAGCGTCAATAGCTCCTGGAACCCTTGTTATGGGAGAGCCAGAGCCTTTGTGGATGTCAACATTGATTTTAGCGGTTCCGTCAATACATACCGGGATGAGTGGCCGAGTGGTTTAAGGCGACGGTCTTGAAAACCGTTTAACCGTAAGGTTACGGGGGTTCGAATCCCTCCTCATCCGATCTCTTTTTTTGGCAAAAACGCGGTCTTTGGCTCAAAAATGCGGTTTTTAAGGAATTTCATTTTTTGCCAGGTATCCATCGATGGGAATGTAAGAAAGGATGCGGTGCTATGGAAAAATCCGAGAAGCCGGCGTCGCTGTGGTTTTGCGTGGCGATGCTGGGAGTGATGACGCTGATCCAGCTCATGCTCGGTGTGCGGCGGGGATCGGAAGCCCTGCTGGTGGCTGTGGTTTTGAATACGGCAATCCTGACGGGATTGATCCTGGGGCATAAATGGGCCTATGTGGTGCTGCTGGTATTTTCGGTGCTGGGGCCGCTGCTGATGCTGTTTATACACTTCTGGCGCGGCGTCGCGGCACTGTTGCTGAACAGCCTGGTGGTGATTCCCCTGCTTATGGCCACGCGCTACTTTTTCCCCTGGCCTTTGAATTTTGATGCGGACCGGAAATTGCAAGCCGGTAATGAAAAGCAGCCAGAACCGACAGGAAAAAGTAATGGATTGCAGAGCCTGCCCAGCCATGAAACGACCATTGGGCGGGGGAATGGCATATAAAGGAAAATTCTGCCGCGCCGGCCATTTCGGGAGGCCGGATGGCGGAGATGACGGCAGCCCGATTCAAGCGAAAGGATTTATGATGGATGCGATTGGAACGGTGTTATATGCGTGTTATCCCATTCTGACGATCGTATTGATCGTGCTGGTCAGTACCCGGCCGGTTTTTCGCGGCCGGTTTTTTTTCCTCGGCTACCTTATCATTTCCCTTATTAACACACTCGTATGGACGGTCGTGCCGCTCTTACCCAGGTTTGGCATATTTTCCGACGGCAGTTTTTATCGATATTTGCAAATTCCATCCGTTCTTTTAAGTCTGGGCGGATTTTGCCTGCTGATCCCGTTTGTTCTGGCTGTCGGGAGTTCCGACGGTTCTTTCCCGCAGGCGGACGCCCAGCGGGAACCCAGCCGAATACCCTGATACGGCGGCCCGGAGCGCATCGTGGTTTGCCGGACTGCGGTTATGTGCGGAAACGGCGCCGGCCATGCCGGCAGGCGGGGGGCATTAACCCGCATTTCTCACGGACTTTCGATTTTCAGCGGTCTTTTTGCCCACCTTCTTCGTTCTCGTCACTATCTGTCCTCAACATATATACTTATATGCCTGCGGAAGATAGCTCCTGCGGCCTCGAAGGCGGGTCAAAAATTCGCGCTGAAAACAGACAGTTGATTTTTGCGAAGGGGTTAGTACATAAGACATGTTGAACCATTGAGTTATCACTATATTTGTCAAAATCCCGTGAGAAATGCGGGTTAATGCTTGTTCATGTCGAACAGGGACTGGGTTTTCAGGATGGTCTGCTGTTCGGGGAAGGCGTGGAAGGTGTGCAGGCGGAGTTCGTACTGGCCGGCATCGTAGTCAAGATAGCTGAAAGGGATCAGTTCGCCGCGTGCCCACTGGGGAAAGGCAGTGAAGATACCGCGTTTGCGGGCGGCATTGGTCAGGTCATTGTGCGTTTGTTTGTAGAGATTGGTGCTCATGGTTTCGACTTCGAAGTTCATCATGTAGCCGTAGCCTTTGGACCAGGAACACTTGTGGCTTTTCTCGCCGCGGAAGGCGAACTGTTCGAGCAGGCCGCGCTGGGGGAGCATCTGGTCGGGCGGGCAGATCAGCTCGGTCAGGCAATGGGAACCGGCAAAGACGCTGACGACGTGGCTGCAGCCGATAATCCAGATCTGGACCTCATAATCGCCCTGCGTGAACTGCCGGGAGCTGTAGATATTGAACAATTCCGGATGCAGAGGCCGCTGAAAGAGATAAAAATTCAGTTCGCTTAAAGATTGATCTATTCGAGACGGTTCCATTTTTTTCCCTGGGTGCCTTGAAACGTATTCCTTTCATCATTCCATTTTCTCTACATAATATTATAACCCGAAAAAGGATTCCAGAGCAAGAAAGAAACCGGAATTTCGCGGGGATTGCGAAAAATTATATTATCGGTCATTGCTTTGCCGGATTAATTTCATGAGCTGTTGATGAGCGGTGTTGCCGGCGATGAGCAGGGGGATCGGCTGTCCGCGATAGCCGCGGCAATCGCAGGGGAATACCGGCTGGTCCTGTAAGTCGGTAACACGAGCGCCAGCTCTTTGGCAGATCAGGGCGCCGGCGGCAATATCCCATAACTTAACCTTCAGGGAAAAAGCCGCAGAGTAGGCGCCGGCGGCGACCCAGGCATAATGCAGGGCGGCGGAGCCGAGATTCATACAGACAAAACGCTCCAGGAAGCGGGCGACATACGAGGGCAGGGGGGAATTGTAATTTCCCGAGATGGCCACCTGGCTGTTGCTGTCGAGTGCTTCGCTGCGGCATTGAATCGGCTGGCCGTTTCGCCGGGCGGGTCCGTCGATGGCAGCGGAGAAAAGCTGGTTGGTGCTGGGATCATAAATAACGCCCACCACCGGCAGTCCGTTCCGGAGAAGGGCAATCGACACGGCAAAATTGAGGGCTTTATTGGCGTAATTCCGGGTTCCGTCAATCGGATCGATCACCCACCAGAGCGGTTCGGGGCCATCCGGTTCCTGCCGGAAAAGCTGGCCGTGTTCGCCTTCTTCACCGATAAAACCATGGCCGGGGCAATGGGTTATGATTTTTTGGATGATGAGGGCCTGGCAGTCGCGGTCGGCCTGGGTGACAATCTGGTCGGGGCTTTTGTATTCGGACGGGGTGCTGGCGGCGACCTGGAGGGCATGCTGTCCGGCGGCACGGGCGGCTTCTTCGGCGATATGGAGCAGAGGGAGGTAATTCATTGGCAATCCTGGTTTATAGATGCGGAAAAAAATAAAAAAGTTCGCCGGCGCGGCATATTCGCTGTAAGCTGTTATTTGAAAGTAAATTACAACGGTTTGTCCGGGGAATCAAGGAGTAAAAAAAGTGTTTTAAACTATTGCGTTGTCTTTTGCGGTTCATTATAGTATGAGGCCTATGTATGTAACGGCAGCTTTTTACGTATAAAAAGCCAAGAGTGAGAATAATAATCGCTGCGACCAAAAGTGGTTATTAAAAAAAGGAAAAAAATAGAAGAATTTGGTCCAAGGTGAGGTAAAAAGTTATGGCGGATATGGAAAGTCTGAAGAATTCAATCAT
>JAKQBU010000091.1 GCA_029573975.1 Planctomycetota bacterium | reverse complement strand
CATCCATCCGCACGGTCTGGTCCTGTGGGATGCGGCGGTAGCCTATGCCCTCAGTTATGTCTGTCCGAATCCGGGCCACAATTTCCGGCCGGGGGACATCAATCAGGATTGCTATGTGAACCTGGAGGATTTGGCGCTGCTGGCCGGCGACTGGCTGAGCTGTACCTACTGGTACAATCCCGAATGCATGTATCCATAGGTGATAAGTTGTGACGTTATTCCCTTTCGGTGTGCCGCAATCGGGCGGCACACCGAAGGGAAACCGTATCAGGAAGCCAGTTCGGCAAGCCACAGGTGGAGCAGTTCGGCTGGGCTGTTTAGATGGAGATGGCGCCAGTGGGATATGTCCAGGCAAAAATGCGCCAGAGCCGCGGGGGCCAGTGGCTGGCAGCGGCCGGTAAATTTTGCCACCAGGGATTCCATCGTGGGATTGTGGCCGACCAGCAGAACGGTGCTGTGCGGGCCGCAGGTTTCCTGAAGGATTTGCAGATAGCCCTCCGCAGTGGCCGAATACAATTCAGGGGAACATTCCACAGGCGGCGAAGCGGGGCAGTTTTCCGCCACCAGCCGGGCAGTTTCCTGGGCCCGCGACGCGGCGGAGGAAACTATAAAATCGGGGATGAGGTTTTCACGCAGTAACCGCTGGCCCATCGCCGCCGCCGCGCGCCGGCCCAGAGGATCAAGCGTCCGGTCAAAGTCGGATTGGCCGGGTTTTTTCGCTCCGGCATGAGCATGGCGCATCAGCAATAAGGTCTTCATGGGGGTTTACGATATAGAAACAAAAGGAAAAAAGCAAATCGGAAAATGGACAGCGGTGTAAACGGTCATGCTTGGAGTTTTTTCCAATAGTAGATCAAAGCCGCGATTTGCAGCAAAAAAATCAAAATAAAGACGATGCGGAATTTCCATTTCCGGGTTTTGTGACGAAACACAAGCTGACCGAAAAAGGCGCCCGGTATGCCGCCGGCCAGTGCCAGCCCATGCAGTATCATCTCCGGCACACGGCCCTGGTTTTTAACCGCTCTGCCTTTATCAAAGCCGTAAATCAAAAAAGTGATACCGCTGATGCTGGCCAGATACGATACCAGCAGCGGCACTCGCAGCCGCCCCAGCAGTAGAACCGCCAGGACAACCAGGCAAGGCGTAAGAATCAAATAAAATGTATAAGGGTTATGTTTTGCCATAGATGGAAAAACCTCCCGCCGGCAGCCCCGGCCCTCCCAACGATACCGCCCGCCGTGGTTCCCTGCTCGTACCGGCAAGCGCAATTCCTTTACGCCCGGATGAAAAAATCACTGCCGTTCGACGAGGGGTTTCAAGTCTTTGTTTTCCCGAGACTGCCCGATATACTGCTGGGCCGTGAGCAGATGCTTTTTCATCGCCTCTTCCGCCCGCTGGGGGGCCTTCTCTCGGATGGCATCGTATATTTTCTGGTGCTGTTCGATAATCGCATCATAATCCCCGTGGACCGTGCTGAGCTGCCCGACATAAAACAGCCCCGTCAGCATGGAACTGACCATGGAAAGGATGCAATTGCCGCATTCCTGCGCCAGGATATCATGAAATTTCCGGTCGTTGAAGCGGAACGCCCGGTCGCTGTCCGTTTCCTTCATGATTTGAAAGGTGCTGGTAAGATTTTCCAGGCCCTGGGGCGTGATATTCCGGGCCGCCAAAAACGCGATCGTTGGTTCCGTGGCAATCCGGGTGAGCATGACCTGATCCAAATCCGCTTTGGTAAAATTGCGGATGATGACGGACAGAAATCGCAGGCTGCTGGAGGGATCGAACTGCTCGACAATCCAGCCGGTTCCCTGTTTCGACTGGACCAGCCCCAGCGTACGCAGGGCTATCAGTGCCTCCCGCAGCGAACGGGTCCCGACACCAAAAACCTCGCATAACTCTTTTTCCGATGGTAGTTTATCCCCATCCTGCAGATTGCTCTGGCTGATATAGTCCGCCAGCGCCGCCACCAGCCGCTCCGCCCGGTTGGGCATATCCATGATCTGCTTGTAACGAGGGTAATACTCGTCGTTTTTTATACCTTCCGGACTCAGAATATCGTGCTTAATGTATTTTGCAGCCATCTTTAACTCTCTATATGCAATTTTAACCCGAAATCGAGCTATTTTAGGCATTTATTTTGCACACACCGCCTGCATTGTCAATCATAAAGTCCTTATCTTATTGCATTTTGTCAAAATGGATAATGTCTTGAAGGAACCGCCAATAGACAACATAGACATCTAAAAACTCACTCTGGCTTCCCAATAACAAGCGGTCCGAGAGCTTGTGACGCTGGGTGTCAATATTAATAGCGGCAATGCCGGAGAAAATCGTCCATAATCGCGCTGTTGACCGGATGGCTGATATCCCGTTCCGGATGCCATTGCACCCCCAGCAGGAACGGATAATCCGGCTCTTCCACCGCCTCAATGATACCGTCGGGTGCGGCGGCGGCGGCCCGTAAATCCGCACCGAGCCGGTGAATCGCCTGATGATGAAAACTGTTGACCAGGATTTTTTCCTGCCGCAGACATTGATAGAGCCGGCTTTCCGGATTGACCAGCACCGGATGCCTCTCCGTTTCGGAACCCCGGTGGCTGATGCTGTTTTTCACATCCGGCAGGTGCTGATGCAGGCTGCCCCCGTGAGCGACATTGATCATCTGAATCCCCAGGCAGATCCCCAGAATCGCCAGCCGGTGTTTTTTCGCCTGCTCGTACAGCAGGAATTCAAACCGCTGCCGCCGCGGATGCAGCAGCCGGGTCTCCCGGCGCTGCGGTTCCTGCCACAGGGCCGGATCCAGATCCAGACCCCCCGTCAAAAGGATCCCATTCAACTGATTCAGCAGCCCCTCCAGCAGGACGACATCTTCCACCGGTGGAATCGGAAACGGCATGGCCCCGGCCTGTGCCACATATTCAAAATACCCCGCATCCAGATACGCCCGTTCCGTTCCGTCCTCTGTGACGCAATAATTCATGCTGATGCCGATTTTGGGTTTCATATCCAAAACAGAATACCATACCGGCAGCGGAAATGACAAGCACAAAAACAACCCGCCCGCCGCATGAGCCTCTTTCAGAGCGCCCCAGTTAACCCGCATTTCTCACGGGATTTTGACAAATATATTGATAACTCCATGGTTCAGAATATCGTATGTACCATTTTTCGGTTCACCGGCTTCGACCGTCTGTTTCCTGCTCTTGCCGCCGCCGGCAGACCTGGCCCCATATTCTCTATGGCACGGCCGCCTGGTCAAACATCAGCACATACCTTTGCCCCGCCTGAGTATCAAAACGGATAATATTGGTTGCTTGGTCCAGTTGATACTCGACCGGAAGGTCACTGGTGATACTTACCCCCTGCCAGCCGGCGGGGCAGAGAACCCGGCAGGGCGACCCTTTCAGGCTCTGGATCGTCGCCTGGCTCACCTTGCCGTCCTTCCAAACTATATCGACCGCAAAGGCGCCGCGGGCCTTCAAGCCTGTTACCGACCCGCTCGGCCATTTCGACGGCAAAGCCGGCAGCAGACGAATCAGCCCCTGCTGGCTTTGCAGCAGCATCTCCGCTATCGCCGCCGTCGCGCCGAATCCCGCCTCAATCTGAAACAAACGCGTCCCCACATTATACCAGGTCAGCAGATTCACCACCGTATTCTGCCGCGCCAGCTCAGCCAGATTCTGCAGAGCCTGATCCCCCTGGTCCAGCCGGGCGTAAAAACACGCCATATACGGAAAACTCCAACTGGCGTACGCCCCCCGGTTCGCCTCCCGCAACTGCACCGCCTTCCGGGCCGCCTCATACAGCTCCGCCGTCCCCTCCCGGCTAAACTCATCCCCCGGAAACAGCGGATACAAATGGGAAAAATGCCGGTGCGCCGGCTGCTCCGCCAGCGGCTCCGGCCATTCCTTCAGCAGCCCCTCCGCCGTCACCGGATACGGCAGCACCTTATCATGCAGCTCCTGCCACACCGGCCATAGCTCCTCATCCGCTCCCAGCAGCTTCCCCGCCTCCAGCAGATGACGCATCACCTCCCGCACCAGGGCCGTGTCCATCGTATTGTGAATATTATTGACAAATCCGTTTGGCGGCACATTCTCCGGCGAAAATGACGGCGGCGCCACATAGTAACCCTCCGCATTCTTCACCAGAAAATCCTGGTAAAACAGCCCCACTTCCTTCAAATACGGATACGCCCGCTCCGCCAGAAACGCCCGGTCCAGCGTATATTCATAATGCGTCCAGTAATGCTGTCCCAGCCACGCTGCCGCCCCCGTCCAGAAACCGCTCTCCGCGCTCCAGATATTCGCATCGCCCCCGATCACCCCATAAAACAGGACTCCCCTGCTCCCCGTCATCTGCCGCGCGTTGCGCCGCCCCTGCTCCACAATCAGCTCCACCTGCCGGAACAGCGCCAGATTGCATTCGTCCAGATTCGTCGGATTCGCCAGCCACTGGTTCATCTCGATATTCATATCCGTATGCCAGTCCGCATCCCATTCCGGCACCAGCGCCGCATTCCAGATCCCCTGCAAATTCGCTGGCCGCCGCCCCGCCCGGTTGCACGCAATCATCAGATACCGCCCCATCTGAAACACCAGCTCCGCCAGCTCCGGCGGATACTCCCCCTGCCCCGCCCGCGCCAGCAGCGCCTCCGCGTCCGTCGGCCGGTTTTCCCGCGGCTTCTCCAGCACCAGCACCGCCCGGTCCATGAACGACCGGTGCTCCGCCTGATGCCGCTGCAAAATTTCCTCGTACGTTTTATCTTGCAGCCCTTCGATTTTCCTGCGGCAGCCGCTTTGGGGATCATAATCGCCCTTGCCCGCCTCCACCGCAACATAAATGGTAAGCCCTTTAACGGCATGGAATTGTAATACCAGCTGCTGCCCTTCCGCCGCAACTTCACCGCCCTCGTCCGCCTGCGCCATCACCTGCACAAAACTCTTCACCCCTTCGGCAAACTCCCCCTGCACGGTTAATTCCTTCCCCGCCGCCGCCGTCCAGCGATATTCCGGCTGCTCCGCCCGCTCAAACCGTATCCGCCCCGTCACCGGCCGCTCCGCCTCCATGCGAAAAACAATCACATCCTCGCCGGCCGGCACCAAACACCGCTGTCGAATTCGCCCCCCTAGCCCCTGAAACTGGATATCCGCCACCCCATCCCGCAAATCCAGCGCCCGCCCATATTCGCCGGCCTCCCCCAGCCCCTCCAGCTCCAGCACCAGATCCCCCAGCGGCTGAAACGAATTGGTGTAGCCGCTCAATCCCGGATACGCCGCCTTCTGCCGCGGCATAACCTGGATCCGGTTCAGCGTCTGGTAAAACAGCTCGTTCGCCTCCTGCGCCTTGCCCGCCAGCATAAGCTGCCGCACCTGCCGCATTTCCCCGCTGTAATCGTCCAGCTCCCTGCCCAGATGATCCCGCCAGAAATCCACATGATTCAAACTCAAAACCGCCTTCCCCGGCTGCCCCCACACCATCACCGCCGAGATCCCGTTGCCCAGCGGCCAGCCCTCCAGCCATTCCCCTGCCGGCTTGCTCAAACTCACCTGATACGCCGGCCCAGCCGCCTCCCCAGCCGGCTCCGCCCATAGCCCCGCACCGCCCGCCAGCAGAATCACTACCGCCCAGCCGCAGCCTCTTATACTCTTCATGATAGCTTCCTTTCCTGCCAAATGTCCTGCTTAGATTTCATCTTGACGCAACCGTCAAAAATCGATTTCGTCACCCCCACCCTATCATTTTCCCCAAAATTTTCCACCCCAAAATCCCCGCCTCCGGCTGGCACCTTCTCCCCTTTCGCTCTCAAACCACCATCCCCATATTCCATTCCCCCGCCCGTCTGTCATTTCGACCGAAGCCGAAGGCGAAGTGGAGAAATCTATTAAAAATCCTTATCGCCGTAGGCGATACCATGCTCATTCCTGCGCAAGCAGGAATCCAGGTTTCTCTTCTTCGCAATTCGTAATTCGTAATTTCTTATACAGGAATCCAGGTTTTCTCTTCTTCGTAATTCATAACTCATAATTCGTAATTCTCTTTTGTTATCCGCCGATAAACGCCGATAAAAATTGTTTTTGCATTCATTTTTTTTACGACGGTTTCCACCATCCTTTTCTCCTCCAGCCGGCTCTTTTCTCCTTTTCCGTCAAAATCCGCCGCAACAGCTCCGCCGCCATACAGGCCAGGAACCCTACCCTGTTTTCCGCTCATACAAATATTTCTGAAAATCAAAAAAGGTAGTTCGTATTTTTTCTACCCCGCCCAGCATTTCAGAGGCTTCTTGGATGGCTTGGTATTTCAGGGTCAGAAGGTCAGGCAGTTTCTCCTCGTCAAGCTCCTCAACGCCGGTTTCAATATATTTCGACAGCACAAATTCCAGAAACTCTTTCTGCTTATAGTTCAACAAGGCAAATATATTTGGCTGTGCCTCTGCTACCCGTGCTTCCCGGGTGATCGGCTTCACCGCAAACGCCACATATTCGAGCACATCGAACAGATCACTTTTTTCCGCGTTGATCAGCTTTTGCAGAGTGGTCAGCTCATCCTTGCCGTATCCGGCATCCGCAAGCTTGGTAAGCAGTGCCTTGCGTGTGAGAGGATACGACCAGATTTTGCGCAGTTCCTCTTCGCTTTTAAAAAACTCGGGCAATGCGCCAAACAGATTCCGCAAAAACTCTTCTACGGAAATCGGCTTACCCTCCGCGCCCCAAAACGAAGTCGAAATCATATGCTGAATCTCGCGTTCTTTGCCATCCGCAAGTTTTATTTTCACTTTTTTCGGGCATATACAGGGTCGTTGACCGCACTTGGGACAAATTTCGGGCGGCGGTTTTTCACAGGCACAAGGTCTTTGGCCGCATACCGGGCACACGCGGGGCGGTTTCTTTTCGCATACGCAGGGGAATTGGCCGCATTTGGCACAAACTTCGGCAATCGGCTCGCCGTCCCATTCCGGGTCGGCAAAATGATGGTAGGCATCGACAAAATCGTAGATGGTGAAATATTCCTTGCCGTCAAACAGCCTTGTGCCGCGCCCGATAATCTGCTTGAACTCGATCATCGAGTTGACCGGCCGCAGCAGCACGATGTTGCGGATATTGCGGGCATCCACGCCCGTGGACAGCTTTTGCGAGGTAGTCAGAATCGTCGGGATCGTCTTTTCGTTATCCTGAAACTCGCGCAAATACTGCTCGCCCAGCCCTGTATCGTTGGCGGTGACGCGAACACAATAATTCGGCTCTTTGGATTTTTTATACTGATTGATCAAATCCCGCACAGCCGCGGCATGCTCCTGGGTAGCGCAGAAAACAATGGCTTTCTCGTTCTGGTTGATCTCGTCCATAAGAATCCGTACCCGCTTGGCTTCGCGCTCTTTAATCTCGATAATGCGATTGAAGTCCGCTTCTTCATAGATTCGGCCTTCTTCTACTTCGCCTTCAATGACCGTGTCATCCGAAGTATAGATATAATCATCAATCGTGGTCTGGATCCGCCTTACCTTGAACGGCGTCAAAAAGCCGTCGTTGATCCCCTCCTTGAGCGAGTAGATATACACCGGCTCGCCGAAATAACGGTAGGTATCCGCATTGTCCCGGCGCTTGGGTGTGGCGGTCAGGCCCAACTGAACCGCTGGCGAAAAGTACTCCAGAATGCCCCGCCAGTTGCTTTCGTCATTCGCCCCGCCCCGATGGCACTCGTCGATAACAATAAAATCAAAATAATCCGCCGGGTAGTCGCCAAAATAGGGTGTGTTCTCCGGGCCGCTCATAAAGGTCTGAAAGATGGTGAAAAAAATACTGCCGTTGGTCGGCACTCTGCCTTTCCGGGCAATCTCTTTGGGATTGATCCGTACCAGCGCATCTTCCGGAAAGGCCGAGAATTTATTAAACGCCTGATCCGCCAGAATATTCCGGTCTGCCAGAAACAAGATCCGCGGCCTGCGCGCGCCGTCCCGCCTCAGATTCCAGCGCGTCTGAAACAGCTTCCACGCAATCTGAAAGGCGATGAATGTTTTCCCCGTACCGGTCGCCATCGTCAGCAGGATTCGCTGTTTTCCTTCGGCTATGGCCGCCATTGCCTTATGGACCGCGATTTCCTGATAATAATGGGCAACCATCGTGCCGCCCAAATCCTCAAACGGTACCTGACTGAAGGTATCCCGCCACTGGTTTTCCGTTGCGAATATTTTATTCCAGAGTTCCTCCGGTGTGGGAAAACTGGCAATCAACCCTTCCTTGCCGCTCTTCATGCCTATCTGATAAATCTCTTTGCCGTTGCAAGCATAGGTATAATCCAGTTTCAGCTTTTCGGCATAGTTCTTGGCCTGCGCCACCCCTTGGCCCACTTCCTGTTCATCGCTCTTGGCCTCGATAATAGCCAGCTTCCTCCCCCGATACACCAGCACATAATCGGCAATCAGCGGCTTGGCCCGCCCGCCGCCGGTCTGGATCTTACCAGCCGTAATCGGGTATTCCCGCAGCACTTTGGAACCGTCCGCCACGCCCCAGCCGCTTGCCTTCAGCTTCGGGTCAATCAGTTCCGCTCTGGTTTCCGCTTCGTTCATATTTATACCTCCGGCAGTTCTCCGGCAAAGGCTTTCTGCAATACCGATTTTTTCAGCTCTTCCAAATAGGCTATTTTTTGCTGGTAGATCGCTTCCAGCTTCTTAGTCTCATCCGAAAGGGCATCAAGCTTGGTGACGATACGCCGTTGTTCGGAAAGGGAAATTGGATAAGGAATATAAACATCATCAAAACTGTAATTATTTATTTGTGGAATGGAGGTTCCATTACTTATATCATTTAAATCAATTAGTTGAAACCAGAAATACAGAAAGTCTTTATCAATTTTCTTACCTGGTATTATAGCCATTGTATTTAAATCAACAATCGTTGGCTTGACAATCTTCCTTTTTTTATTAGTAGCAATTGCGCCACCCCTCTTTGGGAAAATAATAGCTCCTTCTGGTATTATTTGATTTTTCTTAATCTCATTGCTATCTGCAAACCTGCTTGAGGTATGTATTTCGACCAGATTTTCAGGCAAATTCATATCAGCAATTTTTGTGTAAAGCACATCCCCTTCATTTCTTTCAAGCGAAGAAGAGATAGTTGTTCCGCTTTTTAACTCACAAACTTCCCCCAGTTTCTTCTCTTCCCACCCATCGCCCGGATTGGCAAAGACGCCCTGCAAATAGGATTCAAAAAGTTCGCGGGCGTTGGCCAGATTCTTTTCGGCGTTGGCTTTGGCCGTGCTAATGGCCGCAAACACCTGGTCCAGAATGCCAACAATCCGCTTTTGTTCGGGAAGAGGCGGAAGAGGTATTTGCAAGCAACGAAATGCGGCGACATCCAAATTCTTTTGCGCCGTGCCCTTGCCGATGGCAAAAATTTCGTCGTTACTATTGAATACCCATTTATCCAAGAACGCTGGGAGTAGTGTATCCAAGTTTTTAGGAGCCATGGTCAATCCGCTGTCATTGAGGAAGAACTTTCCAGCAACGAATCGAGTGCATTGTTCGGACATACCAAAACGCGCAACTACAACGCGGTCTTCTCGATTAAAGCTATCCATCGAAAAGGTTGCGCCACCT
>JAKQBU010000207.1 GCA_029573975.1 Planctomycetota bacterium | reverse complement strand
ATATCGAATTTTGGCGGTTCCGTCAATCAAGCTTTTTTCTCGGGGGCAAGCTGGATGGCAGGCGGCTGAAGGCCGGCTTTGGCCAGCAGGGCGTACAGGATGAAGCCGATGATGAAGGCGATGACCGGGGCCGGGGTAATCCAGCCGAATTTGGCCGCATTCACCATGGGGAGAATGGCGACGATAAAGCCGACGGCCCAGGCGATATAACCGGCCATGTTAACGCCCTGGCGCGGGCCGGCCCATTTCTTGCCGCTGAGCAGATAATCGGCCACCATCGAACCGCAAATCGGACCGAAAGAGGCGCCGATGATCGAGAACACGCCCGCCAGGTTCAGGGCGACACCGGTAGCGGCCAGGATAATCGCGATGACCGCGCCGATCAGGACCATGACCATCTTGTTGGCCTTGGGGAACATGGTGCCGATGCTGTTGGCGGCAATCAGGGAGCAGAAACAGGCCGGGGCAAAGCTGGCGATGGCGAAGAGGATGAACATTCCCTTGGAAAGCGCACCCGGCTGGGAGCGAATGACCGCATCGAAGACATAACTTTTCAGTTCCGGATTGGCACCATGGGCACCGGCAATGGCGATCAGGGGCAGACCGCCGGCAAAGACAATGGCCAGGGCAATTCCGACCAGGCCGCCCATTCGCACATCCTTTTCATTGCGGCTGCCGCTGCCGAAATCGACGCCCGCCGCCCCGGCGGTGGCGAAGAAGCCGACCACGATGGTAATCATTGTCATAAAACCCATGAGGGGATTGGCTTCAGCAGGGACTACCTGATAATCACCGGCGGTTCCTACGTTTTTGAAAAAGACTATGAGAATCATGATGAGGGGCACGATGGGCAGCAGGGTGGCCACTTTCGCGACATATTTGATCCCTTTTAAGCCCACAAAAACCGCCGCCAGCCCCCAGATAATGGACACAATCGTAAAGGCGAAGCTCCCATGAAATATACCTTCTGCATCAACCGCCGGCCCTTTTCCCGCGGCCTGCAGGATAAAATCGGATGCGACCGCGGTATTAACCGCCAGCCAGCCGAACTGGAGGAGGCCCATCAGCAGGCCGGGCATAAGAAAGCCGCCCAGGGTACCGTAGGTGGAGGACCCGACCACGTAGAGCGGATAGCCGGTTTTCAACCCGAACATACCGGGAACCAGATAGAAGAGGAAATGACAGATCAGGGCGGCGGCGACCAGGCCCAGCAGGCTCAGGCCCAGGCCCGCCTGCGGCAGGGTGCCGTTGGCGATCTGCATATAAAAGACGACCCACAAAAAGATGCCCGCATAGGTGGGGGCGGTGTTTTTGTACCAGGGGGCCCGGTTTTCGGGCGGATTGGGTACGGCCATTTTCAGATAATTCGGAACCATTTCGTTACTCATAACAGATTCTCCTTATAAAAAACCTTTCGCGACGTTTTATTTTTTGGTGGTCCCTGCCAGCGTCAAGAGGGTGTGGATGACGACGAGGACCGCCAGAGCTATCGTAGTGTACTGATGCGCATGATAGAGGAAGAACTGGCCGGTGGTGCCGAAGAGATTGAACATGCTCAGGACGCTGGAGAGCATGACCGGCAGTGCCAGCAGGCCGATCAGCCAGAAACAGAGTTTCCGGAGCGGGCAAACGGAAGTGGCAGCCAGGAACCGGCTGGGATGCGCTCCCAGCAGGATCAGCAGGGCCAGGCAGATCATGAAAGGCGGGGCCACGGTGCAGTGGAGCATGAGGAGATAGCCGGTCATGGGTTTGCCGGTAATAAAGAAGGCATAGAAACCGGTGCCGGCCAGGATCAGGAAGCAGAGCAGGCCCGCCAGATAGATCAGCTTCTTCAGGAGGCTGTACCAGCGATTGGTGCTGGGGACGGCTGGTTCCGCCGCGGCCAATTTCGAACCGGCGGCCAGGGCGGCAACGGCGGTCAGGCCTCTGAGGCCGTAGAGCAGCAGAATCGCCGCAATGAAAGCCGAGGCGGCGAAGGCGACTGTTTTCAGCATGGGACGAAACACGAAGGAACTGTTGAAAAGGGAGACATAGGTTTCGTCCAGCGGCAGGAACTGAATCATCCTCTTGAACAGGTCGCGGTCGGAAGGCAGGGGGCTATCGATAGCCAGAGCGGCCTGGTAGAAGGGAGCGTCGTTGGTGTGACAGTCGGGGCAGCCGCGAACACCCAGCGACTGGGGGGCGGGCCGGACATCGTGAGCCAGAGGCCACAAATAGGGCCGGGCCGCTTCATGCTCCTGCGAAACCAGCGCGCCGGCATCATTCAACTGGTACATTTTGCCGCCGCAGATATAGGCGGGGGCGCCCTGTACGAACGGCTGGCCTTTCAGGGTGGTTAGTACCTGGGTAATCATGTTTTGGAACCAGGCTTCCTGTTCGGTTTTCCGCTCGGCCAGTTTCTGTTCCTCGGTCTTGGCCTGTTCCCGTCCCTGTTCTTCCTCGGTCAATTTCTTTTCCGGCATTTCGGGCCAGGACGCCGCGGACGATATTTCATAATCATGCGGAAGAATATTCCCAGCCGCTTTTTTGACCTCTTCGGGAACCAGCGGTATGACTTTGCCCTCCTGGACCTGGGCCCAGAAAGCAGGCCAGACCATCTTATGGGGGGCGATTTTGCCGGTGGGGGAATTGGGATCCAGGGGGGGCAGTTCCGCCAGAACCGGGGCGAGAATATGGGGCAGGGCCTCCGGGGCCTTATTGACGGATTGCAGGCCCAGGCCGTGCGCCCGGGAGGTTTTTACGAAGACAGCCGTTTCCGCAGGCCAGGGGCCGCTATGACAGGCGGTGCAGGCGAGCTTTTCAAAATGAACAGTGGGGATTCCCTTGTGGACGGGCTTCGGCGAGCCGAGCCGGCCGGCATCGGGATTTTGAGGATTGTCACTGCCGGAGTGACAGCCTTCGCAGGTTAGGGTGGTGCCGGCGAGTGTATCGGCCGTCAGCATTTCCCCTTCGTAGCCGCGATTGATGTTATGATCGACGGTATTGCGATGGCAGTCCACGCAGGCCAGGCCGGCTTTCAGATGGACATCTTCGTCCACGTCCGTTCGTTCGGTATGGGGCTGGCTGGTGGAATGGCAGAAATAACAGCGTTCATTGGGAATATTGCGGGTCAGATGAAACTGGACCTTGTTCTCGTGATTGAACCGGCCGGCATCATAGTAAACGGCGGGATAATCCAGGGATCCATCTTCGGGCAGCCAGAAATCGGGCAATTTTTTTACCGAGCCGGTCACCCAGGCAAAACTGCTGGTCGCGGCGGCGGCCCAATCGAAATTCTGCTCGGCCAGTTGAATGGCGTTCTGGGCCTGATCGTGGAACGGCTCTGCATCGTGGCAGGCCAGGCAGTTGATTTCCAGATGGCCGGACAGGTGCCAGCGGTTTTGCGAATCCAGCGGTGTCGGTTCATCGGAGTCCCATTCGGCTGCCTCCGCGGGCAGATGGCGGCCGAAAATCTGGGTGAATTTCCAGTCGGACAATCCCACCTGGTCCGGCGGATAGGTTCCTTCCCAGCCGCGATAAGAAAGCGGAATCTGGGTGGCGGCGGCACAGTCCCAGTAAATCCAGGACTCGCCTTTATGGCCGGGGGCCGCGTCCTTTTCGGCGGCGTTGAAATGCCAGCCATGGCTGATTTTTTCATAGTCATGGCAGCGGCCGCAGGTCTGCCGGGTAGAAAATGGCCGGTCCGAACCGGGCAGAATCGCGGCCCCGTTCGTATCATAGAGGGGAATCAGGTGGACCGGCTGGGAAAGATTCCCATCGCCGGTATCGCCGATCATGGCGGGGTTCTCCTGCGCCGGCACAGGCAAGGCGCTAAGTGCGGTGAAGATCACGGCCAGGGCGGTGATCCGGGTTACAGTATTCCATTTCATTA
>JAKQBU010000084.1 GCA_029573975.1 Planctomycetota bacterium | reverse complement strand
ACCGCCACCACCGCATGGGTATGGTCCGGCGTGGCCACCACCACCGCGTCGATGTTCTTGCCCTCCTTTTCCAGCATCACCCGGAAATCTTTATACTGCTTGGCCTTGGGATACTCGCTGAAGGTCTTGGCCGCCTTCTCCGAATCCACATCGCACAGCGCCACGATGTTTTGCGAGCTTAACGCATTGATGTTGCTGTGCCCCATGCCGCCCACTCCCACCCCGGCGATATTGAGCTTTTCGCTGGGCGGCGTCTGCCCGTTCTGGCCCAAGACATAGCTGGGAATAATCGTAAAGGCCGCCGCGGCGGCTGTCCCGCTCAAAAACTCCCGGCGGGAAAGACTTTTCGCTTTAAACAATTTACTTTTCATAGAATCCTGTTCTCCAAAAATAATTTTAGTTTTCGCTCAGATCAATGGGGTTTGCCCCGGAATCGCTACCGGCGGCACGGGGATATCAGCCAGATCATATCTCTCCGGACGCAAATCCAGCTTGGAGGATTTCAGCGTCCAGTTCCACGAAAGTTCCTTGCCGGTATAAGCGCTCATCCGGCCCATAATCGCGCACAGGGTACTCTCAGCAATCTGTTTGCCCTCGTTCAACGGCTTGCCGTCCCGAATGCTCTTGAGCAAATCGGCGTGCTCCACCACATACGGATTGGGATTGTCCCCTTCAAACTTGTACGGATTCTCGCCGGTAATGGTGAAGGAATCGAAATAAGCCACCCCTTTGGTCCCCACCACCCGTTCCGTTACCCGGTCGGCACAGCCGTTGCTCTGCCGGCACATGCTCATAATCCGCACATCGCCGGGATAACTGAAATCTACCGCAAAATGGTCAAAAATATGCCCGTATTCCGGCCCGGTCCGCACCTGCCGGCCGCCCATCCCCATACACTTCTCCGGCGTCGCTTCCAAAGCCCAGTTAATCACGTCGATATTATGCACATGCTGCTCCACGATATGATCCCCGGACAGCCAGGTATAATACAGCCAGTTCCGGCACTGGTATTCCATCTCCGACCAGTTCGGCTGGCGGGGATTCAGCCACAGCTCCCCCATATTCCAGTAGCACTGGCCGGCCACAATCTCCCCGATCGCCCCGTCGTGGATCCGCTTCATCATCTCCACATATTGATTCTGATGCCGCCGCTGCGTCCCGGCCACAATCGCCAGCCCCTTCTCGGCCGCCATCTCCGAAGATTCAATCACCGAACGGATCCCCACCGGGTCCACCGCCACCGGCTTTTCCATAAACACATGCTTGCCCGCTTCAATGGAGGCTCGCAGATGCTGCGGCCGGAAATGCGGGGGTGTGGCCGTAATAATCAGATTGATATCCGTTTTCAGCAGCTTCTGATACCCGTCAAACCCCGTAAAACAGGTCTCCGGCGTCACCTTGACCCGCTTGGCAAAATTTTCTTTCAAATTTTCTTTCAGTCCGTTCAGCGCCCCGTCAATCCGGTCCTGGAACAGATCGCACATGGAAATCAGCTCCACATTCGGATCGGCGGCAAAACAATCGATCATCGCACCTGTCGCCCGGCCGCCGCAGCCGATCATCCCAATCCGAATTTTATCATTCCCAGCCGCAAACACCCGCTCCGCTCCCGATAGCACCGCCGCCACCG
>JAKQBU010000203.1 GCA_029573975.1 Planctomycetota bacterium | reverse complement strand
CAGACCAGCCGAGAATCGCTTCTGTTACCCGTTGTAACCAGGCAGGTTCGGAAGGCGGGCGGCTGGCCGGCTTTGTCAAACCAGCGGACCTCCCCGGAAGGAATGCGACTGTCTTCCTGGACAAAAAAACGAAAGAAACCGGGCCGATCCGTGTCCAGATCGAATTCGGGATTACCAGTTACTTCATAACGGAAAGAAACCAGGCAGGTGTGATCCGGCGGCAGGGTTTGCTGAGAAATCCACCGGCTGTTATCTTTACCAAGATCGATAGCCTGCCAAAAATTGTCAGACGGAATCCCCTTTTTGTCGTTGCTAACCACCAGTTCACCCAGAGAATATCTCTTCTGCATATCGGCCCCTTCTATGGCCAGATTGAGAGCAGGCTGATGGTTCTGGCCGGTCATCGCCAGCCGCAGTTCATAACGTCCCGGTTCCAGTTCCGCAGGCAGCATGAAACGCGAAATGGTGTCATAACTCTGCCCGGCAACAAAATTCGTCTGATCAAAGGCCGGATCGATCCCCCACCAGACAACGGTATCCCCCTTCAGAAGATAGACCGCCAGCGGAAATTGTTTATAACAGCGGCCCATGGCCCGGTTTTCCCAGGTCTGATACAGACAGAATTCCTCACCGGGTTTCACCGTGGCCGGATAGGCGGCGCGCACCAGCACCAACCGATACCCCAGGTATTTCTGCCCTTTGAGTACGAGATGGAAATCCTGATTGTAAAAATCGGTTGCACCCCCATCGGCCAGCCAACCCATCGGGGAGGCAAAATTGGGATGATGGGAAAGCATTTCATCGACAGCGGCTTCGACATAATCCTCCCCCGGACGAATTTGACCAAAACCGACAACGGACGGACCGCGGAAATCCTTTTGACTGCCATAAAATTCCATAAAAAGCGGCTTGCGATACTGCTGAAAAAAGACGGCAATCAGCCTGCCGTCATACCGCACATCGACACAACCCCCTACACCATCCCGTCGAATCGTGATATCGGGAAAGGCAAGGGCATAATCAAAGACGCTGCGATGGAGATAGTCATAATAGGTAGGTGCGTAAAATTCGTGGATAGCCGTGCCTGCAGGCAGCAACGGCAATCCGATGTTGTAAATGGTGCGCCATTCGGGGCTGACCGACAAAACCAGCCATTTGCGCCGGTCATTATACCGCCGCCAGATGTCAATCAACTGGCGCAGGGCCGCTATCCGCTGGTCGGCGGTGGGGTAATGGGTCCCCGAATGCCACTCCCCCCAATTGCCATAGGCCCGCAGGTCGATGGTTTCAATTTTCGGATGATCGCAGAAATGCCGGGCAAACTCCGCCATGAATTTCTTCAGCCGGTCCTGATAAACCGGATGGGTATAATCCGGGAAAGAAGTGCCGTCACCGGGACAATCGAAACGCGGCACCCCCCTATCAAACAGCCAGCGCGGACAACCGGGTATGGAGCCAAAATCCTCGGTGGAAAAACGCAGGTGAATTTCTTTTCCCATAGATTGCCAGTATTGGATGGCCCTGTCCATCAAAGACCAGTCATAAGTATCCGGCTGCGGTTCCACCAAGGCCCAGGTGGATAAAACGGCAGCCCCCTGATACCATTCGTAGGGCGTGCCGTCTTTGACATTGCGGACCGACCGGCCGGCGTCAATCCCGCCCGAAATCGCATGATCGATGAGTACCCAGCCTTGAAGAGGATTATGAAGAGGAGTATCCGTTTCACGCGGATACACCACGGTCCATTCCGATTCATCCGCTAAACTGATCCTGGTTCCATACCCGATACCGATCAGCAGCAGGAGCAAAAACCTGTCATATAATAATCGAATATGCTGGTTACGGTTCATGGAACAGAGGCTCATTTCAGGGTTTGGCGTCCGGCGGCTGGGAGCACAAATTCGTGAATAATTCTATAACGCGAATGATTTGCGGTTCCTTCACCATCAGATAGCGGTGTGGGCCGCCGGGCTGGGGGGTGAATATTGTATGCCCGGCCTCATCCACCTGAATCGTACCCGGCTCGGATAGATCAAAATAACCCCGCTGCGGCCGCACGGCATAGAGGACGCTGGTCAGATCCCAGCAGGGCCGGTCATAGGGCATTTTCATATAACAACAATACGCTTGTGCAACGGGATGATGCAGCACATAACGATAATCTTTTTCTATACTCTGCGCCGGATATAAAATGGCAAGACCGATTTCAAAGCCGCTGGCCACGATCGGAACCGGCCAGTTCTCGAACAATTGCCGGGCTGAATCCAGGTCCATTACGACATTGTATTCCCGGTACGGCTTGCTTTCGATATCTGTAAAAGCACCGGCCATGATGGACAGGAGGCGAACCTTGCGTTTCACCAGTTCCGTGCCGGTTAACGGGGAATAGGAATCTCCCTGGCTTTTCAGCAGCCGGGCCAGATTGGTGGAAAAGCCCACCTGCACGATCACGACGGACTGATCCGGCTGCTGGCTGAGCACCTTCCGCAGCAGTGCAACCGCCTCCGGGGCCTCCCGGCCGCTTTGGAGCTTATGCGGATACCATTTGATACCCGCCGTCTCCGCCTCCAGCACCGGCCGTAAGTATGCACTCTCTTCCGGGGTCACGCCGCTGCGCACCACCCCAACCGGAATATCACCCCTGCCATAGAAAGTATTTACCAGATCGACAAACGGGGCCGCCTGCTCCTGGTCCTTGGTAATCGTCACCGCCAGCAGCCGGCATTCCGCCCGGCTCTGAAAAGTATGGAGCATCGCCAGGGCCAGGGCATCGTCGATATCATTGCCCATATCCGTATCGAAAATAATCCGCACCGGTTCATTCGGGGATTCCGTTTCCATCTTTTGTACCTCTTGTACCTGCGCCGCGGCATGAGACGCGGGAAAAAAGGTTATTATAAAACAGCAAATCAAAAGTACGGGGAAAATCTTCATACACAAAACCTTTCTTCCCATTATTGCGGGACTGTAATTTGGGCCATTTCTTCCGCGGTGAACCGGCTGCCGGCAATCGGGCCGGGCTGCCAGCACTGTACCCGTGTGCTGGGCCGGACTTTTTCCACCGGGATCACCAATATCTCTTCGCCATCGGCATCCTGCTCCGTATGCCCCCCCGCCGCTGCCACCGTTTGCCGGGCCAGTTTCTCGCATACATCGATCAGCATCGGGTAGGTATAGGGGGTATGGCTGAATGCCGTGTGCAAATCAAGAGCCGCCGTAAACTTTCCCGGTAAGGCGGAATAACCCAGCGCGGTAAAAAGAACACCGGCGGCGCTGGAGGGATTGCAGTCGCTGTCCTGGCCGCAGCGGGCGGCAATGATGATGGTCTGGTCGGGGTTGCCCCGACCGTAGAGAAGGCCCATCACGACATAGGCCCCGTTGATCTTGGCGTCGATATTAAACCTCCATTCTGCCTTTTGCCAATAATTGGGGTCTTCTTTTAAAACGCAACTGGCTTGCCGATAATCCGGATTCAGGTTATATTTATTTTCGATTCGCTTCCAGGTCTCCTGCCAGTCATTCGGATCGTCCTGGTACCAGGTCAATACATCCGAAATACATTCATGATACTGACTCCCTGCGGGAATGCACTTCAACCCGGCTTCAATAATTTTTTGGACATCCGTTTCAAAGAAAGCTTCGGCGTACATCCCCCCCATAAATTGACCGGCATATAATCCATCCCCATAATTCATCAGCCGCCCGAAGGTCTCCCCCAGCCGAATGACCTGGTTGGGCATTCCGGGAGCAATCAGGCCGGCGTAATCCGCCTCGATCTGATAATCGATATCGTCGGCATGGATGTTAAACCGCGGATGGCTGGAATCCGGCGGGGCAATGCCCTGGCGCAGGTTCTCCCGTCCGTTCCAGTTGGCGTGCCAGAGCGGATAACCGCTGTTGGCAAAATCGATTCCCGCCTGTCGAATCGACACGTCCAGGCCATATTGCTCCAGCGTCCGCAGGAAGGTCATCTCCACGTAGATATCGTCCTGCTGATACTGGTTGATCATCTCCGGCGTCCAGGCCGGCATTTGCTCGGCGGGAATGATTTTGCCCGCCCAACGAAATTCTGTCGGCGCCCCCCAGCCGACCCCGGCCATCTGCCCGATCCAGCCGGCCTTCATTTTATCCACATACTCGCTTACCTTGATGCGGCGGTAACGGGCCGGATCCTTCACATCCGCCGGCCCCATACACCCTGCCATCAGATTCGCCAGTAAAAGAGAAAATACGAGTTTTTTCATCTTGGATTCGATCCTTTCTCAATATATTTTTGCTAATATAATCAAAATTAAACCAGAAATACAGCCCAAAAACATCGGTGTCAAAATTCGCTGGGGACTCGCGAAGGCCCTTTTTTTATTTCATGTCATTGGGATAGTACACTTCGAGGTTGCGGATCCAGTAGGTGTAGTTCTGGATAACGGGATTGGCGCCAATCCGCAGCATTTTTACATCCTTGGGTTTGAAGCTGGCTGGGGCGTCGGAGGCGAAAAGGATCACCACCCGTTTCCACTGCGTATCCCGGGAATAGGGGAAGTAGTGGCTTTGCCCCTGCTCAACATTATTTACCATCACAGCCATTAAAAGTGCTGAGCCTTGCGGCGGGTCCTGACATCTGATCTCGAATCCCAGTCCGACAGCCTGATCGAGATTCTCGCCGGGCGTAAGCTGTATGGCAGGATACACCCATCGATCTCCGGCATCGGGGAATTGGGTGTCGAAGCGGGTGGCGTTTTCCGCCGCGTCGTTCGTGATGGTCGTCTGTCCGGAGCTGTTGGGGATCCAACGTTCGGCGTCCATGGAGAGAGTCCTGGCCCGCAGCGATTTGAGCATGTTTTCCACGGGCGGAACGACAGGGACTGACAAAGGGCTGATGGGCAATGTCAAGCAGGTGCCTCCGACACGCAGAAACGACAGTGGCCCGGAAGCGGTGGTTTTCAGACGCACCGTGATCGGTTGGTCCAGCCAACTCATCGCGGGAATCGTCAACGGTCCGAAAAGGTTGGTGATT
>JAKQBU010000057.1 GCA_029573975.1 Planctomycetota bacterium | reverse complement strand
AAGAGTAAGTCATACAACGGAGAACCAGGATGAGTATAAAAATAATTCTTGCGGATGACCATGCGTTAATGCGGTCGGGGCTGCGCACCCTGCTGGTGAATGAACTGGGGATGGAGGTGGTCGGAGAGGCCGGCAACGGCGAGGAAACTATCCGGCTGACGCGTCAGTTGGCTCCGGACATCGTCATCATGGATATCACCATGCCGGGCCTGGACGGCATTGAGGCGACCCGGCAAATTGTTACGGAAATGCCGTCGGTGCGCGTCATTGCGTTGTCGATGCATGCCAACAAATTATTTGTCGAGGACATATTCAAGGCCGGTGCCTCGGGGTATCTGCTGAAAGCCTGCGCCAGTCTCGAACTGGAAGCGGCCATTCAAACCGTTCTCAAAGGGGAGGTATATATCTGTCCCAAGATTGCCGGCGTGGTGGTCGGGGCACGGGAGAACCCCGATTCGACAACCCCCTCTTCCCTGAATCTGCTCACCGCCAAGGAATGCGAGGTTCTCCGGCTGGTCGTCAGCGGCAAATCGACGAAGGAGATAGCCCAACTGCTGGACAAAAGCCCCCAAACGGTCGATGCCAGCCGGCGCCAGATCATGCAGAAGCTGGGGATTGATAATCTGGCGGATTTAGTGAAATATGCCATTCGCGAGGGTTTGACCACTTTATAAGGGCAGGCAATGGATTGGATCCAAACTATTCAATCGGATTTCCTGTCGCTGGTAAATTTTCAGGGACGCAAAATTTGGTTGGCCCAAATTTTTAAAGTTTTCTTCTCCAGAAGGCGATATAAAGGATAAGCTGTTTTTATTAGGATTTCGCTAATGGTATCAGCAAAAAACAATAGTGAAATCTCTTACCTTTCCCTTGACACCAAACCGATATGTCTAGTATAATAGAATTGAAGATAGATGGAATCCCGTAAGGGAAAAAGTTAATAAAGTATATAATGGTATGGCACCCGCATCCTCCCTTCCCCCCGAGCCACGGGTCGCCATACCATTTTTATTTTGCGCATCAAATATTCAATTTAGTATAATTCAGTTTTCCGCCGGCCAGTAATATTTCCCGGTCGCGGCGAGTAAGGGATAGTTCACATTCGAATTGGAAATGCCGTGTTACGTTCATTACGGTAAAACGGTCGCTTTCGGCCAGGATTTTGTGGAAATTTGGTACTTCCAGATGGTCATTTTCCTCCATCCGGCCATAGTCGGAGGGATTTACGAAGGTGGCTGGAGTAATGGCAAAATTCACCAGATTGGCTCGATGGATTCGCTCCATGGTTTTGGCGATGACCAGCCGGACGCCCAGGTACATGGGACAGAGAGCGGCATGTTCCCGGCTGGAACCCTGGCCATAGCTCTCACCGGCAACAATAACACCGGCCCGACCGGCCTTTTGATTGGCCAAGGCCCGCTCGGCGAAACTGGGCTTACCAGATTCAGTGAAACAATGAAAAACATAACGGGCATATTCCGGGACATTCGAGCGGTATTTTAAAAAGGAACCTGCCGGCATGATATGATCGGTGGTGATTTTATCCCCGCAGCGAAGCAGCACGGTACCGTCCAGTTTTTGGGGCGGTTTTTCGGCGGAAGGCGGGGTAACGATGGAAGAGGACCGAATGACCGGAGCCGCCGCTGCCTGATCGGGGGGCAGCGGCTTGTCAATCAGATTATCATTAATCGGCATAGACTGCAATTCAGGGATAGGAGGATATGACAGGCCAAATAATTCGGGCAGGCGGCGTGGATCGATAAGCCGGCCGGTTAAGGCAGCGGCGGCGGCGGTTTCTGGGCTGACCAGATAAATCTGGTCATCTTTGGACCCGGAGCGGCCTTTAAAGTTTCGATTAAAGGTTCGGACACTGACTTTTCCTTCGCCCGGCGATTGTCCCTGGCCGATACAGGGTCCGCAGCCGCATTCCAGCAAGCGTACCCCCGCGGAAATCAGGTCCGATAAGGCGCCATTTTCCGACAGAATCTGCACCACCTGGCGGGATCCGGGTGAAATGCCCAGTTCCACATCCGGATGGACCGTTTTCCCCTTGAGAATAGAGGCCACCATCATCAAATCCCGGTAACTGCTGTTGGTACAGCTTCCGATCTGTACCTGCTGAACCTTAACATCCTTCAATTCCGCTACCTTTTTGACATTATCGGGGGAGGAAGGGGCGGCTGCCAGGGGTTCCAGCCGGCTCAGATCAATCTCGATAACCCGGTCGTAGGAGGCGTCGGGGTCTGCGGCCAGAGGCGTAAACACCTCCGAGCGCCCCTGGCTGGCCAGAAAGGCGGCTGTTTGCTCATCGGAAGGGAACAGGCTGGTTGTCACGCCCAGTTCCGCTCCCATGTTGGTAATGGTGGCCCGCTGGGGCACGGTTAACGTGGACACGCCGGGACCGAAATATTCCGCAACCGATCCGACGTTTCCGCTGGTGGTAAGGATGCTCAAAACCTGCAAGATGACATCCTTGGCGGCGACCCAATCGGGCAGTTTTCCCAGAAGTCTAATTCCAATGACTTCCGGCGCTGTCAGATAAAAAGGTCCGCCTCCCATAGCTACTGCCACATCCAGACCGCCGGCCCCGATGGATAACGAACCGATACCACCGGTGGTAGGGGTGTGGCTATCGCTGCCTAGCTGGGTTGCCCCGGGCCGGGCAAATCGCTCCAGATGGACCTGATGACAGATGCCGTTGCCCGGGCGGCTGTGATATACCCCGACTTTGCGGGCTATCGATTGCAAATACAGATGGTCATTATGATTTTCCGGCCCGAACATCGCCATATTATGATCCACATAACTGACAGACAGTTCGGTTCGTACCCTTTCCAGCCCCATCGATTCGAATAACAGCATGGCTGTGGTTCCGGTGGCGTCCTGGGTAATAGTCTGATCGATTCGTATTGCGATTTCGCTGCCTGGTTTTAATTGACCCTCCAGGAGGTGGGACCGTAAAATTTTATAGGTTACGTTATCTGCCATGGCAAGTTTTCCTTATCCTTGTATTTATATATAAAACCATAATTTACAAATAGTTACATTCATATCGCAAAATGAGTTACCCTTTTGCTGAAACGTATCATAATCACAATCCAAGCGGTTTTCAATTCCGCTGATTTTTCATTTCTTTCGGTTTCAATCGTATTTTCAAAAAAATCTGCTAAAGTATCCTTGCTTTAAAGCCGGTAATAGATAATAATTACTAAGTATTATTGGTTTAATTGGTTTCAGTAACAAAACTTGGAATTACCAGCGGTAATTTCCAGTTATGAGCCAAGAGGGGGGGAGTGATGTTATTTCAATCTACTCAAGGGGTAGAGCTATGATTCATTTCATAAAACAGCAAATAGAACGGATGGGAGAATTGCTGAAAGAGGTATGGCTATGAAAATACTTATGCTAGGCTGGGAATTCCCCCCCTTTATTTCCGGCGGTCTGGGGACTGCCTGCTACGGCCTGACCCGGGCTATGAGCAATATCGGTACCCAGGTGACGTTTATTCTCCCGCGTCCGGTCACCAGCGAATATACCAGCCATGTAAAAGTGGCAAGCCCCCGATCGGTTAAAATCGGTTCGTATGGTGAACACTATACCTTACCGGAATTTACCAATGTCAAATTCCGAACCTTTCCTTCGGTCATTCAGCCGTATCAGACCGCGGAAAGCTATGAGCAGACGCTGCAAAAACAGCGAATGAAAGAGGTTTTTGGGGGAATGACCGAACAGGAAGTCGCACTGGATGTGGCCTTAATGAGCCGCCCGCATGAGCATTACGGAACCGATTTATACCAGGAAGTGCAGCGCTACGCCCGCCTGGCCACGGTCATAGCCCGCGACGAGGATTTCGATGTTGTTCATGCCCATGACTGGATGACCTATCCTGCCGGGATAGCGGTATCGGCCATGACCGGCAAGCCTCTGGTGGTTCATATCCATTCCACGGAGTTTGACCGCAGCGGGGAGCATGTCAATCAGATGGTCTATGATATCGAGCGGCAGGGGCTGCATTACGCCAAATATGTAATCGCCGTAAGTTATCTGACCAGCCGGGTAGTAATCAATCGCTATGGAGTCGCCCCGGAAAAGATCCGGGTGGTGTATAACGCCATTGAGAGAAACGGAACCATCCTGGATCCCGAAAAGGCAAAGATCCACAAAAACGAGAAAATCGTCCTCTTTATGGGCCGGATTACCATGCAGAAAGGGCCGGAATATTTCCTGGCCGCCGCCAAGAAGGTGCTGGAAGTCATGGACAATGTCAAATTTGTCATGGCCGGCTCCGGGGATATGACCCAGCGGACCATCGAGCTGGCGGCGCAGATGGGAATCGGCCATAAAGTGCTTTTCACCGGATTTTTGCGGGGAAACGATGTGGATAAGGTGTTCCGGATGGCGGATCTGTTCGTGATGCCGTCGGTTTCCGAGCCGTTCGGCCTGGTTCCGCTGGAGGCCCTGCGAAACGATGTCCCGGTGATTATCAGCAAGCAGAGCGGGGTGGCGGAAGTTCTGAATCATGTTCTGAAGGTTGATTTCTGGGATATCAATGAGATGGCCAATAAAATCGTGGCGGTGCTCCGCCATCCGCCGCTGCAGAGTACCCTGCGGGAGCATGGCAACTTTGAAGTGCGGAAGTTCTCCTGGAACGATTCTGCGGAAAAATGCGTCCATATATATAAAGAAGCGATAGGCGCCGCCTAAAATACGAAAATAAGGGTAAAAATTGGACTGGTTGGCATTTACCGGCCGATGCTAATAAAAAAGTGTAAAGGGAATCATAAGCCATGGCTTCAGTGTGTTTTTACTTTCAGGTGCATCAGCCCTACCGGCTGCGCCGATATAGTATTTTTGACCACGACCCCAATTATTTCGATCATTATAAAAATGCGGAAATCTGCCGCAAGGTTGCCAATAAATGTTACCTGCCGGCCAATCGGACCATCCTGGAACTCATTCACCGGCATGAAGGCAAGTTTCGCGTCTCCTACAGCATTACCGGGGTGCTCCTGGATCAACTGGAAGAATACGCCCCCGAAGTGCTAAGCACCTTTCACGCCCTGGCCCGGACCGGCTGCGTGGAATTTATTTCGGAAACGTACTATCACAGCCTGTCCTTTCTCTATTCCCGTGAAGAATTTGCCCAGCAGATTAAACTGCATCAGCAGCGGATCGAGGACCTGTTCGGGATGCGGCCGACGGTTTTCCGCAATACGGAATTGATTTACAATAACGACCTGGGCCGCTTTGTCAGCGAACTGGGTTTCGAGGGAGTCCTGTGCGAGGGAGCGGACCATATACTCGGCTATCGCAGCCCCAACTATATCTACAATCCTCCCGGTGCCGGCGGGATCAAACTGCTGCTCAAGAATTACCGGCTCAGCGATGATATTGCCTTCCGGTTTTCCAATCGCGGCTGGCAGGAGTGGCCGCTGACCGCGCCCAAGTTTGCGCAGTGGGTCTCCGAGGTGAATGGCAATGGGTATGCGGTCAACCTCTTTATGGATTACGAAACGCTTGGCGAACATCAGTGGGAAGATACCGGTATTTTCGATTTCTTCCTGCATTTGCCCCAGGAAATCCTCAAGCATCCCGATAATGACTTCAAAACCCCTTCCGAAGTAATCCGCGCCTATCCGTCCGTCGGAGCGATGGATGTTCCCCATATGATCAGTTGGGCCGATACCGAACGGGACCTTTCCGCCTGGCTGGGCAATGCCATGCAATCCAACGCTCTTCATGAACTCTACCGGATGGAAAAACAGGTCAAGGAAACCGGCGATCCGAAAATCCTTTCCGACTGGCGCCGCATGCAGACCTCGGACCATTTCTACTATATGTGCACCAAATGGTTTGCCGACGGCGACGTTCATAAATACTTCAATCCTTACGACAGTCCGTATGATTCCTACATCAACTTCATGAATGTGATGGATAACCTCCGCAGCCGCTGCCGCCAGGAATGTCCGGCTACCTGAACCATCATTTCCTGTCCATACTCCTTCCGGTATTCCAATGACGGTTTTATCTATAAGAATCCCTTCCCAATTACCGATAGGGAAAATGTTGGAAACTATTGATGCGACCACCTGGTCCGATAACTGAGGAAGCAGATTTCGGAGAGGAGCTAACCAAGGAAATGGATTTTCTTATGACCGATACGATGCCTACCGCCAGCAATTCCCGTGTGATACCCATTGTCGAATCGGAAATCGAAAACCTCCTGCAAAAGGAATGGCTGCTGGCCAATCGCCGCGGGAGCTATGTTTCGGGCACGGTTCTTGGCTGCAATACCCGCCGTTATCATGGGCTGCTGATTGCCTCTCTGCATCCGCCGGTCGAACGGTTCGTTACCCTTTCCAATCTGCTCGAAACCGTAACCATCGGGGAGCGAAAATACGAATTATCCAATTTTGAATTCTCCGATCGCCTGCACCCCCAGGGCTATCGCTATCTCAAGGAATTCCGGCGCGATAGCGGCGTGCATTTTCGCTACGAGCTGGACGGCCTTACGGTGATAAAATCCATTTATCTGGCCTATGAGCAGGACCTGGTAGCCATTACCTATCAATTTTCCGGCACAGTGCAAGAACTGCAATTTTCCCTGATGCCGCTGGTGGCCCTGCGGGATTTTCACGCGCTGCAATCTTCCTCCACTTCGCTCAACATGGAAGTGGAGCATGATATGGTGACCGCCCGCGTTATGGATCCTAACGGGCCGGCGGTGCATCTGTATTGCGACAAGGCCAGGTTCGAGCGGGGCGCTGACTGGTGGTATGCCATGCATTACCGCCAGGAAACCGCCCGCGGGCAGCACGATTACGAAGATGTCTGGGCGCCCGGCCATTTTCGAGCCGCCCTGTCCGCTCCCGCTACCGTGACCCTCTGCGTCCAGGCAACCACAGGTCTCCAGCGGCCCGGCCCTCTTCACGAAGTCCGCGCCGATGAAATGGCCTCTGCCCTGCAGCAGCGAACGGAGCAGATCTGCCGGCAGGCACAGGCCCGGGATGCAGACCATCGGGCTTTGGTTAAAGCGGCCGATCAATTTATCGTAAAACGAAATATTAGCGACACGCAGGAATCGGTCAGTATTCTGGCCGGATTCCACTGGTTTGCCGACTGGGGCAGAGATACCTTTATCGGTTTGCCCGGTCTGCTGCTGTGCACCGGCCGGGAGGCGGAGGCACGGGAGGTCCTTCTGACCTTTGCCCAGGCTCTGGATCAGGGCATGATTCCCAGCCGCTTCGACGATTACGGCGGCGCTCCCCATTATAACGCCGTCGATGCCTCCCTCTGGTTCATTCATTCGGCTTATCAGTACCTGCTGGCCACGGGAGACCAGGCCACCTTTCGGGAGAAGCTGCTGCCGGTCCTTGCCGAAATCGTCCGCCATTATCAGGGCGGTACGCGGTTCCACATCCATGCCGACGACGGCCTCATCAGCGCCGGCGACCCGCAAACCCAGCTCACCTGGATGGACGCCCGCTGCAATGGCATATCCTTTACCCCGCGCCACGGCAAACCGGTCGAGATCAACGCCCTCTGGATCAACGCCCTGCACATCATGGCGGAGACCGCCACCGAGGCGCAGGAACGGGAAAAATTCGCCCGTATGGCCGGGACGGCCGAACAGAATTTTGTCCGCCTGTTCTGGAATTGCCAGAACAATTGCCTCAACGATTGCATCCTCTCCGACGGAACCGTGGATGCCGCCATCCGGCCCAACCAGATCTTCGCCGTCTCCCTGCCGTTTTCGCCCCTGGATGAAAAATATCAGCTTTCCGTCGTCCGCGTCGTCCGGGATGAGCTTCTCACCCCCTATGGCCTGCGCAGCCTCAGCCCCCGCGACAGCAGATACAGGGGACGCTATATCGGCGACCAGTTCCAGCGGGATTCCGCCTACCATCAGGGCACGGTCTGGGCCTTTTTAATCGGCCCCTTTATCGAAGCCTTTCTCAAGGTCCATCGTTTTTCCCAACAGGCCCGCTCCGAAGCCGCCGAAATGATCGAACCGCTGCTGCGCCATCTGAACGAAGATGCCTGCCTGGGCAGCGTGTCGGAAATCTTCGACGGCGACTGGCCCCACCGGCCCAACGGCTGCGTCGCTCAGGCCTGGAGCATCGCCGAACTCCTCCGCGCCAAACTCCTGATCCAATCCTAAGAACCGGGATTATCACCAGGGACTGATAAGGTTGGGATTTTTAGTTTTTCAGCAGGCCGTAGTCGGTCAGGATCTGGACGAGCTGCTCTTCCTTGCTGGGACTGAGGCCGACCAGGGGGAGGCGGAGCTGGCCGGAACACATATTCAGTTTGGCCATGGCGGCCTTGATGGGAATCGGGTTGGTCGAAAGGCTCAGCAGGGCCTTGGACATGGCGAACAGCTTGTTGTGCCACTGGCGGGCGGTGGCGAAATCGCCTTCCAGAATGGCATCGGTCAGGGCTTTCACATCCGTAGGCACAATATTGGCCACCACCGAAATGACGCCCTTGCCCCCAACCGAGGCGATAGGCAGAGTCAGGCTGTCGTCCCCGGAGAGAATCGTCAGGCCGCAACTAATGGCAATTTCGGAGACCTGGTCCAGTTGGCCGGTCGCTTCCTTGACGCCGACAATATTGTCAATCTCGGCCAGCTTGGCGATGGTGCGCGGCTCCATATTGACGCCGCAGCGGCCGGGAATGTTGTACAGGATGATCGGGATATCGACCTCTTCGGCAATCGCGGCGAAATGCTGATACAGCCCTTCCTGGGTCGGCTTGTTGTAGTAGGGAACGACAATCAGGGCGCCGTCGGCTCCCACCTGCTTGGCAAAACGAGTCAGTTCGATCGCTTCGTCGGTGCTGTTGGAGCCGGTGCCGGCCACAACCGGTACCTGGCCGGCGGATTCCTGGACCACCACTTCGATTACTTTTTTATGCTCCTCGTGGGATAAGGTCGGGCATTCGCCGGTGGTTCCGACCGGGACAATCCCGTCGGTGCCGCTGCGAATCTGAAAATCGACCAGTTCACGCAGGGTTTCGTAATCCACCTCATCCTCGGCAAAGGGAGTAACCAGTGCGACCAAACTACCTGTAAACATAACCAATCTCCTCTAAAAATTACTACTGACAATAGGAGCTATACTTATCTATCAATTCAATCATCTCGCGGGTTGCTTGCCGGATGCCGACAAACACCGAACGGGCGATGATGCTATGGCCGATATTGAAATCTTCAAGGCCGTCCAGGGCGGCAACCGGGCCGATGTTGCGGTAGGTCAGGCCGTGCCCGGCGTGAATGACCAGACCGCAGGCCCAGCCGATATCGCGGGCCTTTTCCAGATCGCCCAGGCGTCGAGTCAACTGTGCCTGGCTGGGGGCGTTGGCATAACTGCCGGTATGCAGCTCGACCGCCTGGCAGCCGGCCTGAGCGGAAGCCTTCACCTGGTCCTCGTCGGGGGTGATAAAGGCGGACACTTCGATATCCGCCCGGTTCAACCGCCGCACCACCGCAGCCAGACGCTTCTGCAGCCGGCGGCAGTCCAGTCCGCCTTCGGTCGTCAGTTCCTGTCGCTTTTCCGGGACCAGGGTAACCTGATCGGGCTTGACTTTCAGGGCGAAACGCACCATCGCTTCGGTCATCGCCATTTCCAGGTTCAGCTTGACCTTGGCCACCTGCCGGACCAGTTCGACATCACGCGGCTGAATGTGCCGGCAGTCCTCCCGCAGGTGCATGGTAATGCCGGAAGCGCCGCCCAGCTCACATTCCGCGGCAGCCCATACCGGATCCGGTTCATCGGCTTTCCGGGCCTGACGAATGGTTGCCACATGATCGATATTTACATTCAACTGTGCCATTTGACTATCTCACTATAGTAACGGTTTTAAGAGATCTTTTCACTTTTTATTTTTTTGCCACTGCCGGGCACTGATAGCGGCGGAACTGCTGCCTTCCCAGCGGTGCTCGCCGATCTTTGCGACGATTCGCTCTGCCAGTTCCATGGCGGCGATGGCATCTTCCGCCGAAACCTGCGGACGGGACCCTTCCAGGACCGCCTGGACAAAGGCCTCCTGTTCCAACCGCAGCGGCTCCCGATCGTCGATATCCAGATTCTCGACATTAACCAGTTGGGTCCAGTCGGCGTTCTGCACGTTGAGCTGGCCATTCTCCTGCTGCTGATCGCGGAGCCACTGAACCATATCGATATTGGCGGCCTTGCTGATCATCACGCCGTTTTTCTTCAGATAATCCAGCGAAAGATAGGCTTCCTCGCTGAAAACCCGGACCTTGCGTTCGGTTTTGAGGGCCAGGCGGGAAGCCGTTAGATTCGCCACGCAGCCGCTTTCAAAGGTCAGGCGGACGTTGGCGATATCTTCATGCTGGCCGAGAACATTCACGCCAACGGCCTGAATATCCCGAACGGGGCTGCACGCCAGGGACAAAACGATGTCAATATCGTGTATCATCATATCCAGCACGACGCCCACATCCGTGGAGCGGAAGGTATAAGGCGAAATCCGCTGGGATTCCATAAAGCGGGGGGTAAAATGCAGCCGGTGCATGGCCTGAACGACGGGATTGAACCGTTCGGAATAGCCGACTTGCAGGGTGCCGCCATGCACCCGGGCCAGTTCGAGCATTTTGCGGGCCTCGGTCAGCGAAGCGGCAATCGGTTTTTCCACCAGGACCCCGATGCCGCGGGCCAGAAACGGTTCGGCAATCGCCGCATGAAACTCCGTCGGGACCGCCACCGTCACCACATCGACCAGAGGGATGATTTCTTCGGGCAGGCTATACGCCCGGCCGCCGAATTCCTGGACCAGTTGAGCGGCTTTGGCAAACTGGGAATCCACCACCGCCACCAGATCGACCTGAGCCATCTGGCTATAGATGCGGCTGTGCAGCCTTCCCATACGGCCCGCCCCAATCACACCGGCTCGTAATTTTTTCACTGGCGTTCTTCCTTTCGGCGGTTTTTGGTTTTCACCTCAACCGGAATATCCCGGCGGCGATCCTGCGGCTTGTCCCGGCGCAGGATTTCCTGATAGCGGCCGAAACGGCTTTCCATACTCCGGCGGATAAATTCGCACAAGTACCGCACATGTCCGTTCAGCCCTTCCTGCTGTTCCAGCTCTTCCAGACTGGCGGAAATCGTGTAGCTGCGGTACAGAGTCCGATAGGCCAGCTTCAACTGCTCGACCTCCTCCTCGGAGAAATTGTTCCGGCGCAAGCCTTCTTCATTGACGCCGCGCACGGCATTGGGATCGCCGGAAAATTTCATAAACGGGGGCACATCCCGATGCACCGGCGTGGTGCCGCCAATGTAGCAATATTTACCCAGCGTCACAAACTGATGGACGCCCACCAGGGCTTCGACCACCACGCCTTCTTCGATGGTGACATGACCGCCTAGCAGCGACTCGTTCCCGACGATGATTTTATCCCTCAGCGTACAGTCGTGCGCCACATGGCAGGCCACCATGAACAGATTGTTGTTGCCGATGACCGTTTGGCCGCCGCCCAGTTCCGTACCGCGATGGACCGTGCAGTTTTCGCGAAAGACATTGCCGTAGCCGATTATCGTTTCGGTGGGCACCCCCTTGTATTTTAAATCCTGGGGTGCCACGCCGATGACCGAATGGGGGTAAAAAATATTGTGGGCGCCGATCCGGGTCACTCCCTGGATCGTCACATGATTGAGCAATTCGCAGCCTTCGCCAAGGGTCGCATCGGGGCCTACGACGCAAAAAGGCCCGATTCGCACGCCGGCGCCGATTTTTGCGGCCGGATCCACACACGCCAAATTCGATATATCCGTCATCTACCTGTCTTTCTCTGCTTCTACTAGTGCCGTAACGATTCCCGATACCGGTTGAACCGGTGCTGCGTACTTTGCTGGAGCGAATTCAACAAATACGCCACATTTTCATCCAGATCCTTTTGGGCCAGCATTTCCGCCACCACGGAGGCCAGGGGTTTTCCCTTCCGATCCATATACAAACGGCGGTAGGCATCCACCAGAGCGCGGATGGATTCCGGGCTGAAGCCCGCCCGCTGCAAGCCGATCAAATTCAGTCCGCGCACTTCGCACGGATAGGAACCGGCGACGCGGACAAAAGGCGGCACGTCATGCGTAACCCCGCTCAAACCGGCAATGTAGGAAAAGCGGCCGACCGTAACAAACTGGTGGATGCCGAGTATGGCGCTGAGCCAGACCTTGCGCTCCAGCTTTACATGGCCGCTGATCTGGGTGTAGTTACTGACCACGACCTGGTCCTCCACCTGGCAGTCGTGGCCCAGGTGGGAACCCACCATGAAATAATTCTGATTGCCGATGATGGTTTGGCCGCCGCCGTGCGGGGAACCCCGGTGGATGGTTACATTTTCCCGAAACACATTATCATCCCCGATAAGCAATTGGGTTTCCGCCTTCTCGCAGCCTAAAATCTGGGGCAGGTCCCCCAGGACGCAATGGGCATGAATCCGGTTATTCCGCCCCATAACCACGCCCGGCTCCACGATTCCATTCGCCTGAAACCGGCAGCCCTCCCCGATGACCACACCGGCGCCGATCACGCATCCCGGCCCGATGACGACATCGCGGCCCAGTTGGGCAGTTTTATCCACAATCGCAGTTGGGGCAATTTCGGTCAACTTCATCACTCCTGATTTATACCGGATCGGCGTCCACCAGCATAAAGCGAATCTGGGCTTCGGCGGCAACCTGGTCCCCCACCATCGCCTTGCAGCGGCAATCGCCGGTGCGGCTCTTGACGCGAACCGCCTCCACTTCCAGAATCAACTGATCCCCCGGTACCACCGCCCGGCGGATTTTTACATTATCCATGCTTAACAATACCGCCAACTGGCCGGTATGCTCCAGCCGCTGGGCAAAGAGCAGCCCGGACATCTGGGCCAGGGCCTCCACAATCAAGACCCCGGGCATAATCGGCGTTCCGGGAAAATGGCCCTGGAAAAAATGCTCGTTCATGGTCACATTCTTGATCCCGACCGCCCGGCGGCACCCTTCAATCTCGATGACCCGGTCCACCAGCAGAAACGAATACCGGTGCGGCAGGATTTTCTGAATCTTGCGAATATCCAGAACCGCTTCCGCCCCCAGTTTGGACCGCTGTTTCTGCTTTTCAATCTGCAGCAGAATCTGGCGTACCAGTTCATGATTGCAGCTATGCCCGCTGCGATAGGCGACCAGCCGCCCGCGAATGGGCCGGCCCAGCAGCATGATATCCCCCAGCAGATCCGCCACTTTATGCCGGACGCACTCATCGGGAAACCGAAGCTGATTGTCCAGCGGACCCTGGGAACCCAGGACCAGGATTTCTTTGGCGGTCAGGTGTTTGCCGATGCCGCGCTGCTGCATCTCCCGGGCTTCACTTTCCGGAATAAAGGTGCGGGCGGGCGAAATCTCCCGGAGAAAATTATCCGGGCCGGAATTATAGCGCAACAACTGGCGGCCGATGGAGGGCACATCCTTATAATCCAGATCGTAAATAATATTCAGGCAATCCTCCCGGTCCGGCAGGGCATATAACAGGGCATCCCCCTTTTTGATGGTAATCGGGTCGGTAATCACAAAGGGATTTCGCGGGCGATTCTGTTCCGCCTGCCCCGCCCTGGCCAGAAGCCGGGCGAAGGGTTCGCAGCTTCCGTCAATATTGGGCAGTTCCGGGGCGGTCACTTCGATGCGCAGATTATCGATCTCCAGCCCCCCTACCGCCGCCAGGCAATGCTCCACCGTCTCGACCGAGGCGGTGCCATTGGTTAAAACCGTTCGGCGCGGTGACGCCGCAACCCCGCTGACCAGGGCCGGAATCGGCGCCGGTTCGGGCAGGTCGGTCCGCACAAACACGATCCCCGTATCGGCCGGCGCCGGCTGAAAAGTCAGCGAAACCGGCTGGCCGGAAAACAAGCCCTTGCCTTCCAGGGCGGCCGGCTTAGCTATTGTCTTTTGTGCCTGCATGTTTGTCTATATCTTTACGAAGAGCCTTGATTTCCTTCGCCATCTCAGGAAGTTTTTGAATGAATGAAAATTCCCGGAAAAATTCCCGGAAGGGCCGGGCGGGAAAACCCACGATTTTCGCGCCGGGTTCAATATCCCGGTCCACCCCCGTGATCGCCGCCGCCATAACCCCGTCCCCGATTTTTATATTATCCCGGATGCCGCACTGGCCGCCCAGAACTACGTATTTGCCCAGTTCCGTACTGCCGGCAATCCCGGTCTGGGAAACGATAATACAATTCTCGCCAATTTTCACATTGTGGGCAATCTGCACCAGATTATCAATCTTGGTCCCCCGCCCGATCAGGGTCTGGCCGAATTTGGCCCGGTCCACGCAGGCGTTGGCCCCGATTTCAACCTCATCTTCAATCACCACAATGCCGATATGCGGCACCTTGCGATGCTTGCCGTTGACCAGCCGGTACCCGAAGCCATCGGTGCCGATCGTGGAATTGCCGTGAATCAGTACGTGGCTGCCCAGAACACAGCCCCAGTTCACCACCACATTCGGCCCCAGAAAGCAATGGCTGCCGATCTGGACATTCCGCCCGATGACACAGCCGGCACTAATAACCGTATGGCTGCCGATTTGCGTACCGGTACCAATCACCACATTCGGCCCGATGGCCGCCTGCTGCCCCACCTGGGCATCCGGGGCAACCTGGGCGGAGGGGTGGATTCCGGCGGCGGGCACATCCGGTTCGGGGGCAAAGGACAACAGCAGCTTCTCCAGGGCCTCATTGACATTCTCGACATACAGCAGGGCCGGCCGGCAGGAACCCTGATAATCGGTGGCGACCACAACCGCACCCGCCTGCGTCCGCTCCATCTGCTCCGCGTGGCGGGCATCCGCCAGGAAAGAGATATTCTCCGGCCCGGCCTCCCGCAACGAGGCAATCGAAGTGATTGTCTTCTGCCCGTCGCCTTCGAGCCGGGCTCCAAGCTGTTTTGCCAAATCCATCAGCTTCATCGGATTACTTTCCCGCCTTTTCCTTCTCGTAGGCCTTGTCCAGATTTTCCAATATTTCCGCCGTCAAATCCAGGGTTGGCGCACTATACAGAATCCGGCGGGACCGAATCATGCTCAGCAGATCATCCAGGTTCCGCTGGCGAACCGACATTTCGTCCTTATTCAGAACCAGAGTCAGCCCTTTTTGACGGGCCATCCGGCTCACCTCATCCAGAAATTTCTGATATAAGGTTTCGGTCCAGACCTGCGTATCGGTCTCCAGCGACTTCATCTGGCCTTTCTCGTAGGCTTCCTTCAGAGCCATCTTATTAAACCATTCCTGCATCCGGGCGGCCGATTCCGGACTGCCGGGTTTGAGAACATTCTCCAGTTCGTTGCGAATTTCGTTCGCCTCGGTTTCCAGTTCCTGTATTTTCGCCTTGATCTGGTCTTGTTTTTCCTGAATCGATTTCTCCCGATCCAGATTTTCCTGGCATTCGGTCAATACCTTGGACACATTAACCACCCCGATTTTCAGCGGGCCGGCGACCTCCGCCGCCTCCTGCCCCAGACAAAACGAACACCCCCAAACGCCCAACAAAACGGTCAGCATCCATGTCGCTTTTTTCATCATTCAATTCCTTTACCAGTTATGTAATTTGTCGTCCTGCCGTTAGTTCACGGAACAGTTCCTTAAAATGTCATACCAAACGAAAAACTGAATATTTCCTTGTCATCCTCGTCATCAAAATAGATCGGGAAGCCGAAATCAAAGTTCATCGGCACCATCTGGAACAACTGAGGGATCACCAGCTCGAAGCCAAACCCGACCGTAACCCGGTAAGGCCCTTCGGTGACCGTACCGGTATCGCAGAACACTTTACCGAAGAGAACTTCCTCATACAGCGGATGGGTCAGTTCCGTACCGATCAGCACTAGCGTTTCGCTTCCGATCGGGTCCCGGTGTTTGCCGTCGCGCGGGCTGACCCCCCGGTAATCGAAGCCGCGCAGCGAGCCGATCCCGCCGGCGTAATACCGCTCAAAGACCGGGGCGTCGCCGACAATCTGGCTGCCGCGAATCTGACCGGCCAGCACGGTCTTCCGCTCGGTAATATCCTCATAAACCGTATGGTAGCCGGTAATGCCGGAGCTGGCGGCCCCAAAGGTAAAATCGCCGCCCATCGCCCCATACTGTTCCCAACTGATGTTGAACCGGTAGCCTTCGCTGGGCCGGAACAGATTGTCGGTGGTATCGCGGCCGATGCCGAACTTGATACTGGTCAGGAAATTGCTGCCTTCCACATCCTGGACATCTTTCGGAGCAACGACTTCATGATACTTGTCGATTACTACTCCGTTAGGATCTTTAACAATCACCCGATCCGTATCCAGATCGGTTACCCGAACCTCCTCGACCCGGAATCCGATTTCCGCATTCCAGTCGTTGTCGAACCGGCGTCCCAGCGAAACGATCCCGCCCAGCCGGCGTTCCAGATACGATTCCCGCCACCGCCGGAACAGAAACAGATTGGTATCCAGATAATACGGCTGATCCAGCAGATACGGCTCATGAAAACGCAGCCGGGCGCGGGTCATTTCCGTTCCCGGTTCGAAATCCAGCCGCATCCGCTGGCCTGCCCCGATTAGCGAATCGCCGCCGAATAATTCGCTCAGCGTGGCCGGCCACTTGCCGATATCGAAGTTTCGCTGTTCAATGGAAATCTGGCCCAGTACCCCGCTGTTGGTATCCACCCCCACCCCGAACAGAATCAGTCCGGTCCGTCCTTCTTTCACCTCCACCAAGGCATCCCGGGATGTCGGCTCGTCCCCGATGGGCTGAATCGTAATACTCTCGAAATAGCCGCGGCTTTCCAGCCGTTTTTTGCCCTTGTCCATCGCCTCGGTATTGTAAATCCCGCCGGGCAAAAATCCGAAATGATCGAAATCGCGGCGGATGACCTTATCCTGGGTCTGATGGTTTCCCTGGACCACCACGCGGCCCAGATCGTATTTGCCGTTCTCCTGAATTTCCACGACCGCAATCGCCTGCCCTTCCTGCTCGGTATATTCCGTTTCGATATTGACATGGGTATAAATGTACCCATCCCGGCCGTAGGTATTCTTGACGCTCCGTTCGGTGAGAGTCCGGTTGTCCTTGGTATAAAAATCCCCCGGCTCCATCTTAATCTCATCGATCAGCTTGTCGTGGGTAAAATTCTCATTGCCCTGAAAACGGATCTCGGATACCCGGTAGCGGGGTCCTTCTTCCACGATAAAGGTCACCGTGGCCCGCGTCTTCTCTTCATTGAATTCCACCGTCGAAAACACCCGCGCATCCAGAAATCCTTTGTCATGATAATACCCGGCCAGGGAAAATTCATCCTGCTTCAACTGGGCATCATCCAGCCGCCCCTTGATGAAAATCGGAAAATAACTCTTCGTTTTAATCTTGCTGTTGAGCTTGCGGGCCGGCAGGGAATGATTCCCCTGGTATTTCACCTTTTTAATCCGCAGGCGGGGGCCTTCCACGATCACATATACTACCTTGTTTTCCTTTTGGAGCTGGTCTTCATCCACAGTCACCGTGGCATAATAGTAGCCTTTCTCCTGATAAAACTTCACCAGCGACTCCGCGCCCTGATGTACCAGATACGAATCCAGAAAATCGCCCGCCTTGAAATCGATTTTCTTTCTCAGATTCTTTTCTTTCAGTTTTTTATTGCCCAGAAACGTCACCGAGGCAATCGGGGTGGTTTCCTGCACCGTAAAAACCAAATCCACCTGGTTGCCTTCCCGCACCATCTTCCATTTGACATCCCGAATCTGCGGCATCAAAAGAATGCGGCGGGCATCCTCGCCCACCAGTTTTTCATCATAGACCGCTCCGGAACGGCTGCGGACATTGTTGATAATGGTGCTGACGGGGACTTTGTCGCTGCCCTCAATGGTAACCTGGCGAATCCGCACGCCCGGTTCCGCCGGTTCCGCTGGAGCGGGTTCCTGTGCCCGGGCGGATAAACCCAACCAAAGAAATAACAGTGCCAGGCAAAATCCAGTGCATCCAATCCTGAATCGCCACTGTCCGATGATCCATCGGGATGGACCGTTCCGCTTGTTCCTGTTTCGCAAGTCTGTCTCCTTATTCTTTTCTGCCATCGGATAGGAACCCCTAAAAAGGCTCCGGCGCATGCGAGAGGGTTTCAAACCGTGTCCACTGTTTATGCCACATCAGCGCAATCGTGCCGGTCGGCCCGTTTCGCTGCTTGGCCACAATCACTTCGGCCACATTGCTCGGTTCATAATCCGGTTCATTATGATAATAATCTTCCCGGTGCAGCAGCATCACCACATCGGCGTCCTGTTCGATATTGCCGCTTTCCCGCAAATCGCTCATGCGGGGGCGGTGCCCTTCCCGCCCTTCCGGGGACCGGTTCAACTGCGACATCACCACCACCGGAACACTCAACTCCCGGGCCAGGGCTTTCAGGTGACGGGAGATGATCCCCACTTCCAGTTGGCGCGATTCCGCACCGGGTACATGCATGAGCTGCAAATAATCAATCACCACCGCCTGAATGTCATACTGCAATTTCAGCCGGCGGGCCTTGGCCCGCATTTCCAGCGGCGTCAGGCTGGGCGTATCATCCACAAAAATCGGCGCTTCCGAGAGCGGGCCGGAAGTCAGCCATAATTTTTCGTATTCCGTCTCCGTCAACAACCCCTGCCGCAGCCGGTGCGAATCGATATGCCCCCGTCCGCACAGCATACGTTCCGCCAACTGCTGCGCTCCCATTTCCAGCGAAAAGATCGCCACCGGGATGTGATTGTCCGCCCCAATATGTTCGGCCACATTCAAGCCCAGGGCGGTCTTCCCCATGCTGGGCCGAGCGGCCACCACGATCATTTCGCCCGGCTGCAAGCCGCTGGTCAATTCATCCAGTTCCATAAATCCGGTCGGCAACCCGGTTACCACGGAGGCGCTGCCGCTGCGCTTGTCGATCATCTCAAAGGTCTTGGTCATGATCTCCCGCATCGGCAGGGCATGGCCCACGATCTTCTGCTGCGTCACCTCGAAAATCCGCTGTTCCGCCTGGTCCATGATTTCCGAAACATCGCCGCGATCCTCGAAAGCCTGGATCGTCAATTCGCCGGCGGCACTGATTAAACAACGTAACAGATATTTGTCACGGACGATCTGGGCGTAATAGACGGCGTTGGCCGACGAAGGAACACTGTCCACCAGACGCACCAGAGACTCGACCCCCCCCACCTCTTCCAGTTGGCCGCGCCGCCGCAGCTCGTCCCGCAGCAATACCAGATCCACGGGCTTGTTCTGCTCGTACAGGCCGACCAGGGCCTCGAAAATCAGTTGATTGTCACGCCGGTAGAAACTCTCCGCACGAACGATAGGGATAATTTCCCCGATACAATCCTTGTCCAGGACCATCGAGCCCAGCAACGACAGTTCCGCCTCCAGAGACTGGGGTGGAATTCGCTGGAGCAGACTGGCATCCGCTGACTCCATGTCATTCGACGCTGGCTTCGTCTGCCCCTGTTTGGCCATTGCCTGCATCCTC
>JAKQBU010000053.1 GCA_029573975.1 Planctomycetota bacterium | reverse complement strand
TATGGCATGGTAATCGATTTTCATAAGCTGCAAAAGCTGCTGAAGCAAGCGGTGGAACCCCTGAGCCAGGCGGCCTCCATCAACGAACTGCCGGATTTTCAAAACGGCAATCCTTGCACCGAATGCATAGCCAAGTATATCTATGATCGGACGGCTGGCAAATTGGCTGGCAATTTGACCCTTCGCAAAGTCGTACTATGGGAAACGCCCGATTGCCGGGCTTGCTACCGGTGAGCCTTTTTCCGATGATCCGGCGGTACCTACTGCCATATTTTCAAAGCATATGGCAGGCCAGCCGGGTATAGTGGGGCAGATCCCCTACCAGCGGGTGGAGATACTCCAGAAACGCCGGGGTTACAAAATTCCCTTCGGAGTTGATAAACGCATCGGGCATGGGTTTGGCTTTGACCGCCACTTCCGCCAGCGGGATGGTGCCCGTGGTGCATTGATACGGGCGGTTTGATTCACGCACGAGCGTAACCATCAGGCCCGTTTTACCCTGCCGGGCCAGTTGGACGGCTGACTGGCCGCACCGGTAGGCCTCCTCGATATCCTGGGAAACCGCCCGGTCGGCGGCGCACATCGGCAGGGACTCGGTAATCTGAAATTCTCCCCGGAAGCCGAATTCCTTCGAGATCATACGGTGCAGAACCATAGCCACGCTGGCCCCGCCCATCGCGCCGAACTCGACATTGCTGAATTTGTCGGTGGTTTCCGAGGCGGAAACGGGCCGGCCGTCGGCATAGGTAATTCCCTCGCCGCATACTACGGAAACAAATCCGGATTGGTCGTAGGCCCTTTTCACGTCCGCCAGAAATTTGGCCTTCTCAAAAGGCCGTTCCGGCAGGCAAAGAAGGTGCGGGGCATCCGATGGATCCTTTTTTCCCAGGGCCGTCGCCGCCGCCAGCCACCCGGCGGAACGGCCGATGGTCTGGAAAACCACGAACTGATCCACCTTTTGCATATCCCGCGCCAGGATTCCCGCCTGCATGACCGACAGAGCCATGTACCGGGCGGCACTGGCAAAGCCGGGGGTATGATCCGTGCCGAACAAATCATTATCTACCGTTTTCGGGACGCCGATTCCGACCAGTTCGTAGTGATTCTTCCGGGCATAGGCTTCCACCCGGTGAATCGTATCCATCGTGTCATTGCCGCCGATTAAAAACAAATACCGGATATCGTGCCGTCTCAGCATCGCCAGGACCGCCGGCAGATCCTCTTCCTTCAGTTTATGCCGGCACGAACCCAGGGCGCTGGCGGGGGTGGTCTTCAGCCCTTCGATGATGGCGGCGGATTCCCGACCCAGATCCATGATTTTCCCCTGCAGGAATCCTTCGATCCCGTAGCGCATCCCCAGCACCTTCCCAACCGCTTCCCACTGCCCGGCTGCCTGAACAATCCCCGCCAGCGAGGCATTGATTACCGAAGTCGGGCCGCCCGACTGGCCGATGATGGCGTTTCCTTTAGATATCACGTAATCTCCTTTACAAACTTCAATCCATTATCTACTATTAGCCACCCAGTTGACCAGGTTGGCGAAAAACCGGGCATAATAGCCGCCAACCTCCACGGGGACCGAGCTAGGGGCCTGGGCTTTTACGCGGCTCTGGCCCCAGTCCACCAGGCCGCCCACCCAATGCGGGGCCACATCGCTGGCAAAGGCCGCCGTCCGGCCCTCGCCATAACTGCCCAGAACCAGCAGGGGAGCGGTTTTTTTTTCCACAAAATGATATCGCTGGTTCTTACGCTGCACCTGAAAGGGCCGCAGGGAAAGCAGGGTCTGGCTGTCTTTTTTGGCGCGGAAAACATTGTAACCGCCGACGCCCGTTACCTCTTCCGCAAACGGCAACCCCTCCAGAATCGGATGGTCCGTATTTTTTTCGATCAGGCAGGGGCTGGAGCTGTTGACCCGGTCATCGCCATCCTGCATGACCACCGGCAAAACCTCTTTCAGGGCCGTGTGGGCATATCCCCCGCCCAGGCCGGAAAACGATTCCCAGCCGCCGATCATCAGCAGGCCCAGGCCGTTCTTTACTTTTTCAGCAAGGGCATGTAACTGGTCCGGGGTGAAATTTCCTGCCGGATAATCGCTGAGAACGATGGCTCCATAGTCGCGTGACAGCCAGCCGCTATCAAATTTTTCAGACGATGAAAAATAATCAAAGCAGATCTGGTAATGGGTCATAACGCCCGCCAGATAGCTGGCCGCTTCCTGAAGGCCGGTATCACCAAGGTACAGAACGGCTTTGTTCATGTCGTTCCTCAGCGGATGTAATGGATGGACTGTTTGACTTCAAACTGGTTACGATACCGAACCGGCTGATAAAGGCTGAACCGCAAAGCCCGCAGATATTCTTCCGGTCCGCTTTTCCGCACGATGTCGATTAGCGAGCCAATCTGTTTTTGCGACTTGAAGGCGGCAATTCCTTCCAGTTTCCTTTCCAGATAGGATAACGGCGCACGCATCCGCAGTTTCGGGGGTTCTGGGAAATCACAATAGACTCCCATTTCATGGACATAGGGAACTCTTTCCAGGGCCGGTCCTAATTCGGGCCAGATGTTGCCGGAGGCATGGAACAGACTAATCAGCATTTCGGCGTGGGAAATCTGATGGTCCGGATGCAAATCGTTGGAGGTCGGTAAAAAGCACTGTGTCGGGCGGATCTTCCGCAGGTAATAAGTAAAGGTGTTCTGCAGGCCGCTATACCCCTCAATGGCGCTGATATCCCCCGGGTCTGCCGCCTTTCTGCCGCAGCAGTTGACCAGTTGGCAATCGGGGTAGCCGACCCAGATAATATTTTCTTTCGGTATCCCCAGACTCTGGTAACAGGCATAGGCTTCCGCATAACGGATTTGCGAGATAGTATCTTTTTCTTCGGGACTGCAATACCCCATGCTGCCGTCGGTGACAATCAGAATATATATTTTCACCCCTTCCCGCTGGGCCAACTGCAAGAGCAGCCCGCCGCCCAGCACCACATCGTCGTCGTGCGGACTGATAAAGAGAAAACATTCCTTATCTCCCTGCCAGTGCCGCGAAACACTGGCCAGCGTGGTTCCCACCCGCCTTTCGTCTCCCACCAGCCGGACAAATTCAAATTCGCTTTCCATCACACTGTTTTCCATATATATCCTTTCCTATTTTTCTATTCTCATATACCGATTTTTAATCGCCAATCTTGGTGGATATTCTTCTTGACGTCCATAGACAGAAGTGACAAAATGATGGATAAAAGTAACATTGGATATTGGTTTGACACAGGCGGATATGCAAAAGCACGCCCCGAAAAAGGATGATCTCAGCAGCAAATACCCCCAGGCCCTGGAAGGCAGTATTCAGCAGGCAAAATATTTCTTCTTCGAGACCGGCCCGGATTGCAACAAGGACCTGGCGATTGTCTTTGGCGGTTTTGAAATCTGCTCCCCGGATTTTGAGATCAAACGCAGTACCTATCCGTATTACATCCTCGAATATGTTACCAAGGGCAGGTGCTCCCTGGAAATCAACCATAAGCCCCATCAATTGAAAAAAGGAACCCTGGGCGGTTTTACGCCCGGCGTGCCGCACCATTATAAAAACGACCCCCAGCATCCGATGGAGCATATTTTTGTCGCCTTTATCGGCTCGGAAGCGGCGGAGTTGTTTAGAAAATGTTCGCTGGACAGCCGGGGAGTTATCGAGCTGGCCAATCCGGGGGAAACGTTCTTTCTGATCGAGCAGATTTTGAAAAAGGGTCTGGAAAAAACCGAATATTCCCAGCCGCTCTGCTGCCATTATCTCCGCAGCCTGCTGCTGGAACAGGCCTGCCGGCTGGCCGCCTCCGGCTCGTCCACCTCCCTGGCCATGGCGACCTACCGGGAATGCAAACGGTATATCGACGATCATTTTTCCCGCCTCTACACTCCCCGCCGGGTCGCCGATGCCTGCGGGATCAATGTCCGCTATCTGGCCCGGCTGTTCCGGCAGTTCGATGAAATTACGCCCCAGGAGTATATTATGCGCTTAAAGCTCAACAAGGCCGCCAGCCTGCTGCTGACCTCCAGCCAGCCGATCCATCAAGTCGCCGCCCAGGTTGGTTTTGAGGACCCGTATCATTTTTCCCGGAATTTCAAAAAATTTCACGGACTTTCCCCTAGAAATTTCCGCCTGGCACATATATAAATCTCCAAGGTATATTGTGAAAAACAAGAAAAATAGGAAAAATAAGTATTTTGACGGGATAACGACCGGTACAAAGGAAGTGATTACCAGCCTACGTACCCAGAGAAAACTCATCCGCAAAAAGGTAAAACTACCTTCTTCATCAAGACTTGCGGCTGTTAGAGGTCATAGACAAGAGCCAAAAACATTGCCAAAATAAATCATCATTAGTTTGAAGAATTTTTAGTATGGAAACAATCACGGATAGCAAAACGCTGAGTGAGTTGACCTGGAGTTTTCGGGCTTCCCGGCTTTTGCAGGTGGTGACGAAGCTGGAGATATTTACCCTGCTGGTGAAGAAGCCGCTGCCCCTGGAAGAAATTGCCCGGCATTGCGATACCAAACCGGATATGACCGAAAAGACGCTCATTGCCTGTACCGCGCTGGGACTTTTGGAGAAGCAGGGCGAGGTGTATCGAAATTCCGAATTTTCCGATACGTATCTGGTCCGCGGCCGGGAGTTATATCAGGGGGATATTATCGCCCATTCCGAATCGACCTGGAACTTCTGGAATAGGCTGGAGGAGGAGCTGCGCCGGGAAAAAGCCCCCGCGGCTTCCGCCCAGCAGCAGCATCGCAATTTTATTCTGGGCATGAAAAATATCGCGCAGTCCGGCCGGCTGGGGCTGATTCTGGATCAAATCGACCTTTCCTCCCGCCGGCAGTTGTTCGATCTGGGGGGTGGCCCCGGGTCCTACTCCATCGCCTTCTGCCAAAAATTCCCCCGGCTGAAAGCCATCCTCTTTGACCTGCCGGAAACCATCGCCATCGCCAAAGAAAACATTACGGAAAATGGCATGGAAGACCGGATCACTTTGCAGGCGGGAAACTGGGATACGGATGATTTTGGCCGGGGCCACGATGTATTTCTGGCCTCCAATGTAATGCACGGGCCAGCCAGCGGAGCGGAGGGGAAACTGGCCAAGGCCTGGAAATCCATGAAGCCGGGCGGCCTGCTGCTGATCCAGGAATTTTTGCTCAACGACGAAAAAACCGGCCCGCTGATCCCTGCCTTATTCAACATCATGGTCGGGGCCTTTTCCCGCTCCGAACTTTTTGCCGTCATCCGTCAGGCCGGTTTTGTCCATCCGCAAAGTATCGCCGTATCCGAAGACCATAGCGCCGCGTGGATTACCGCGGAAAAACCATAAACCGGGAGACTTACACCTATGACATCCGAGGCCATCTATTTAGCGAACGTATCCCTGACCGTCGAGGGCAGATGCCTGCTGCGGGATATTAATCTTTCGGTGCAGCAGGGGCAATGCTGCGCCGTCATCGGCCCCAACGGCGCCGGCAAGTCATCTCTGATTGCCATCATCACCGGGTATCTCTGGCCGACCCAGGGCACCGTGCGGGTTTTGGGGCATACCTTCGGGCAGGTGGAGCTGGCGCAGGTGCGCGAAAAAATCGGGCTGATCGCCCCATCCCGTGTCCCTGAATTTGAAAGCGAAATGGCCGTCCGGACCCTGGTGGCCACGGGCTTGTTCGGCACGATCGTGCTGCCCGAATACAAAACGGTTATGCCGGCCGACTGGCAGCGTGTGGACCGGGAGATCGCCTCGTTAAACCTTGCGGACAAATCGTTCCAGCCGTTTGGGAAATTATCGACCGGGGAGAAGATGCGGGTCCTGATCGCCCGGGCCATGGTCTGCCGGCCAAGCCTTCTCATTCTCGACGAGCCGACCGCCGGCCTCGATATGGGCGCCCGGGTCGGCATCCTTCACGCCCTCGAAAAACTGCGGACCCGCCCCCAGCCGCCGGCCCTGCTGGTTGTTTCCCATCATCTTGATGAGCTTCCCTATCCCATTGAGCAGATCCTGCTCCTGAAAAACGGCGCTATGGTAGCCCAGGGCAGCCCGGCGGAAACCCTGACCTCCCGGCGGTTATCCGAAACCTTCGATTGCCAGGTAGAGATTATTCGGCTGGACGGCCGCTTTTACGCCCGTGCCCTGCCGCCGGAGTGGAAGATATAATTCGTTACCAGTGGTTATACCGCACCTTCGAGCGGTCGAAGCGGTTTCTCGTCTTTTTTTCCTCCGCCGGATATCCTACCGCAATCAGGGTTATGGGAAGAACCAGTTCCGGCAAGCCGATGAGTTTGCTTATCGCTTCGATCCGCTCCTGCCGGGGATAGATCCCCAGCCACACCGCTCCCAGCCCCAGGGCATGGGCCGCCAGCAGAATATTTTCCGTGGCGGCCGAGCAATTCTGCGATAAGAAGCCGTCGATCGGCTCCGCCTCCCGGTCCCCGCACACCAGAATCGCCAGCGGCGCTTCCGGCAGCATGGCCGCATACGGATGAAACCCGGCAATCGCATCCAGGATCGGACGCTCGTTGAGGACTAGAAAATACCAGGGCTTCATATTCCGGGCTGTGGGCGCACTCATCCCCGCCTCCAGCAACTGGTGCACCACTTCCTCCGGAACGGGCCGGTCCTGGTATTTACGGATACTGCGCCGCGATAAAATGGCTTCCAGGGCATCCATAACCATTACCTCCGCAAAATAGGAAATTCACCACTTATTCGGAAAGCATTTTC
>JAKQBU010000035.1 GCA_029573975.1 Planctomycetota bacterium | reverse complement strand
TCCGGAGGCGGGGCACGATGCCTGGACGGAAACGTATAACAATCCGGAACTGTATAAGTGGCTGATGGAGCAACAGAAAAAGTAGGCGAATATGTTAAACCACGAAGAGCACGAAGAACACGAAGGAAAATTTGATAGATTATCAAACCAGGTCCTTGGTTGTGCTATTGAGGTGCATAAAGCTCTTGGTCCTGGTTTATTGGAATCCGCTTACGAACAAATACTTAAGAATGGAATGAAACGTTTTGTATTGTAATTATTCTACTTAATCTTCATGACCTTCGTGTTCTTCGTGGTAAATATGAATTAATCGGATAATAATATGGTGCTGGAAAACATAACGGTAAAGGAATTGCGGGAAAAGATCGTAAGGCGGGAAATCACCAGCGTGGAGGCGGTGCGGGCGGCGCTGAGGCGGATGGAACGGCTGGACGGTTCGATTGGGGCGTTTATCAGTCTGGCCAGAGAAAGGGCGCTGGAGCGGGCGGAGCAGGTGGATCGCAAGATTGCGGCTGGGGAGGCGGCGGGTCCGCTGGCGGGGGTACCGCTGGCGGTTAAGGATAATCTGTGTACGCGGTGGGGGGCGACCACCTGTGCCTCGAAGATGCTGGAGAATTTTCATGCACCTTATAACGCCCAGGTGATTGACCGGCTGGAGGCGGCGGATGCCGTGATTGTCGGCAAATGCAATATGGACGAATTTGCCATGGGTTCGAGCTGCGAGAATTCCGGCCTGAAAAAAACCGTCAACCCGTGGGACCCCTCCCGGGTACCCGGCGGCAGTTCGGGCGGTTCGGCGGCGGCGGTGGCGGCGCGCATGTGTTATGCGTCGCTGGGCAGCGATACGGGCGGATCGATTCGACTGCCGGCCAGTTTCTGCGGGGTGGTGGGGCTGAAGCCGACCTATGGCCGGGTGAGCCGGTACGGCCTGGTGGCCTACGGCAGCAGTCTGGACCAGATTGGACCGTTTGCCACCAATGTAACCGATGCGGCGCTGCTGTTGCAGGTGATTGCCGGGCATGATGAGCGGGACAGCACCAGCGTGACCGAGGATATGGCCCCCATCCCCGATTATCTCCGGGAAATTGACAAGCCGATGGAAAATCTCAAAATCGGTATCGCCAGGGAATTTTTTGAAGTGGAGGGCCTAGACAGCCAGGTCGAAAAATCGATCCGCGACGCAATTAAAGTTTATCAGGACCTAGGCGCTGTCTGTATCGACGTGAGTCTGCCCCATATGAAATACGCTATTGCTGCTTATTACCTGGTGGCGACGGCGGAGGCGTCGAGCAATCTGGCGCGATACGATGGTGTCCACTATGGCCACCGCACGGCCCGGCCGAAGGATTATATTGATGTGTACAATTCGTCGCGGGAGGAAGGTTTTGGCGCGGAGGTGAAGCGGCGGATCATGCTGGGGACCTATGCGCTGAGCGCGGGGTATTATGATGCGTATTACCTGAAGGCCCTGAAGGTTCGCAACCTGATTCGCCAGGATTTTACCAGTGCCTTTGAAAAGGTCGATTGCCTGATGTGCCCGACGGCGCCGGAGGCGGCTTTCAAAATCGGCCAGAAAACGGGCGACCCGCTGACCATGTACCTCTCGGATATTTATACCATTGCCGTGAATCTGGCCGGCATCCCCGCCATCAGCATTCCCTGCGGCTTCAACGGGGCAGGTTTGCCGATCGGCCTGCAAATCCTCAGCCCGACGTTCACCGAAGATAAACTGCTGCGGATTGCCCGGATGTTTGAGAGCAGGACGGAGTATCATATGCAGCAGCCTGCATTGTAGAGATATGAGGTCACAATTTTTGACCTCAAATAAAAATATGGTACAGAACCAAAACAATTATAATAGCCGGCTAGAATATAATATCTTGAAGTCGCATTTTGCGATAACAAGTTTTGAAAAAAAGAGAATAGGCTAGGGTGAGTAAATTGCTGCCCGCACTGATTTTGATATTAAAAAAGCAAAAAGATGAAGATTATGGAAGTGAAATTACTGGTAGGATTAGAGATACACGTGCAGTTGGCGACGAAGACGAAGATGTTTTGCGGGTGCCGGTTGGGGTTTAATGATCCGCCCAACAGCAATGTCTGTCCTGTGTGCATCGGGATGCCGGGGGTGCTGCCGGTCATGAACAAGACGGCCTACGAATACGCCGTCAAGGCGGGTCTGGCGCTGAATTGCCAGATTGCCCGTTTTACCAAGTGGGACCGCAAGAGCTATTACTACCCCGATCTGCCCAAGAATTACCAGATCAGCCAGTATGACCTGCCGATGAGTTTTGACGGGTATATGGATATTCCGCTGGAGGACGGGCGGACGAAAACCATCCGGATTATCCGCGCCCACTTGGAAGAGGACGCGGGCAAGAATCTGCACGAGGGGCTGGACCATTCGCAGGTGGATCTGAACCGGGCGGGGACACCGCTGCTGGAGATTGTCACCCAGCCGGATCTGAACAGCCCGGAAGAGTGCCGGATCCTGGCGATGGAGCTGCAAAAGCTGGTGCAGTTTTTGGGGATCTCGGAGGCAAACATGCAGATGGGGCATATGCGGTTCGAGCCGAATATCAACCTGATTATCCGCGAGCACGGCCAGGAATATCGCACGCCGATCTGCGAGGTGAAGAACCTCAACAGTTTCCGCGCCTTGGAGCGGTCGGTGGCGTATGAGCAGTGGCGGCAGTTGGAGGAATGGAAGCGCGACCCCGGCTATACCATGGAAAATCGCGGCAAGCAGAACCGCGGGTGGGACGACAATCGAAATGAGACGGTCTTTCAGCGGGAAAAGGAGGAGGCGCACGAATACCGGTATTTTCCGGAGCCGGACCTGGTTCCGGTGGAGATCGACGATGCCTGGCTGGCGCGAATTCAGTCGGAAATGCCCGAGCTGCCGCTGGCCAGGAAGAAGCGGTTCATCGAAGAGTATGGATTAAGTGAATATGATGCCGGGGTCTTAACGAGCAACCGGGCGACGGCGGACTATTTTGACACGGCCATTCAATTGGGCGGATTTCCCAAACGAATCGCGAATATTATTACCCAGTTCGGCCTGAAAATAGCCAACGACCGCAATTGCGGCGTGAATGAGCTGGGGGTTACGCCCGGGCAGGTAGCCAAACTGGCGGGCTTATTGGAAGAAGGAACCATCAATGCTTCCGCCGGGGCGGCGATTTTTGAAAAGATGTTGAGGGATTCTCGGGACCCTGCCGAAATTGCCCAAAGCGATAATCTGATTCAGCAGTCGGATGCCGGTGCTCTGGAAGCTCTGGTCAACGAAGTGATTGCCGCCAATGCCAAGGCTTTTGAAGATTTTGCCTCGGGCGGAAAGAAGGCGGGCAAGGCGCGGGGATTCCTGCTGGGGCAGGTGATGCAGAAAACCAAAGGGCAGGCGAATCCGCAGGTAGTGGGCCAACTGCTGGACGCGAAGGGGAAAGAAACAAAAGCCACAGAAGGCACAGAGAAAGATGAGTGATCTATTAACAGAGAAAATCATCGGTGCGGCTATCGAGGTACACAAAGCATTAGGTCCCGGTTTATTGGAATCTATTTACGAAGAAGCTCTGTGTCATGAATTTGGTATCCAAAAAATAACCTTCCAAAGGCAGGTTGATATTGATGTGACTCTGTGGCAAAAAATTAAAGGTAAAAGATTATGCGAGTGATTGTAGCGGGTGCCGGTGAAGTGGGGCGGTATATAGCCGAGAAAATTTCTGCTGATGGTCATGATGTAACCATGATTGACAACAGTGAGGAGCGGATCCAGCATGTATCCTCCAGCCTGGATGTGCAGGCGCTGCGGGGAGCGGCTTCTTCGGCGTCAGTGTTGGTTCGGGCGGGAGTAGCCAAGGCCGATCTGGTGATTGCCGCCACCGGCAGTGACGAGACCAATCTGGTATGTGCCTCGGTGGCCCGCAAGCTGGGAGCGGCCCGCACGGTGGCCCGGGTGGATGAAGTAATCTATCGGAAGGCCACGGAAATTTCGTACCAGAACCATTTCGGGATCGATGAGCTGGTCAGTCCGGAGATGCTGGCGGCCCTGGAGCTGGCTTCTCTGGTGCGGAATCCCGGTTCGCTGGCGGTGGAACATTTTGCCCGGGGCAATCTGGAGATGCTGCAGATCCGAGCCGGTCGAGGAGCCCAATATGTCGGACAGGCGCTGCGGGAATTGAATCTGCCCGGCGAGGTCCGGGTTGCGGTTATCCGCCGCGCGAGCCAGATTATCATCCCGCAGGGCGGCGACCAGGTAGAAGACGGGGATTTGGTTACTCTGATCGGCAAAACCGATCAGGTCAGCAATGCCCGGGGCGGGTTTGAAGCGGGCAAGCCCCATTCTCTGAAAGTGGTGATTCTGGGCGGGGGGCATACCACCCTGAGCCTGGCCCGGCGGCTGCGCCGGGATACGTATCGCCTGACGATTATCGAGCGCGACGGGCAGCGCTGTCAGTTTCTGGCGGGGGTGCTCCCCCAAGCGACGATCCTGCATGGAGACGGGACGAATCTGTCTTTTCTGCAGGAGGAGCGCATCGAGAATGCGGATTTCTTTATCAGCACCACCTCCAGCGATGAAACCAACATCATGAGTGCGATCCAGGCGAAGAATCTGGGGGTCAAGAAGTCGCTGGTTTTAATCCACCGGCCGGACTATGCGGATCTGGTGGAGAAAATCGGGATTGACCGGGCGATCAGCCCGCGGGTGGTGATGGCGCACGAGATGCTGGCCTGGCTGCGGAAAGGCAAGGCTTCCACGCTGGCAATCCTGGAAAAGGGAGAAGCGGAAATTCTGGAACTGGTGGTGGAAGGAGAGGATTTTGTCGGCCATACGCTTCGCGATATTCCCATCCCGGCCGGCTGTCTGGTCATCGCGTTGCTGCGGGATCAGGCGGTTTTTCTGCCCTCGGCCGATATGGTTTTTCGGCTGGGGGATGTGATACTGGTCATTGTCCGGCAGGAAGTTCGGAAAGCCGTTATTTGCTTGATCGCCGGAGAGAACTAATCGGAAACCAAGAAATCATGAATAGAAGGAATATCTTTTGCAATATCGCTTAATAGTCAAACAACTGGGAATTTTGATTTTGCTGGTGGGGGGCTGTCTATCCACCAGTTTGATCTGGGCGTTTCTGGATTACCAGCAGCCGGGTGGCGAGCGAGTGATCCCGTCTTTTCTCTTTTCTATGGGGATATGCGGGCTGACAGGAGGTTTCTTTTTATATGCGGGGCGAAAAGTAAAGGGGCAGCTTTATCGAAAAGAAGCGATTGCGGTGGTCGGGCTGGGGTGGCTGCTGACCGGATTGCTGGGGGCACTGCCGTATCTTTTGTCCGGGGTTTTGACGGCTCTTTATCCCAATCTTTTCAGCCGTGTCTGTTCCGCCCTCTTTGAAAGTGTCAGCGGTTTTACCACGACCGGGGCCAGCATTTTTCCGGAGCCGGAAAAACTCCCGCGTGCTATCCTTTTCTGGCGGAGCCTGACGCACTGGCTGGGGGGGATGGGTATCATTGTATTGTTTGTGGCGGTTCTGGGCGGCACGGGAGCCGGATTCAAATATCTGTTCCGCAGCGAGGTGCCCTGTTCCCCTTCCGAAACCATTCGTCCCCGGATTCGGCAGACGGCGCTGCTGCTGTGGAAGATTTATATTGCGATTTCCGCCGTGGAAGTGCTCTGTTTGATGCTGCAAGGGGTGAATCTGTTTGAGTCGCTATGCCACACGTTCGGCACGATGGCCACGGGAGGATTCAGCGTGCTCAACGGCAGTATCGGGCAATACCATCGATTCGGCATTGAAATTACCATTATGGTTTTCATGATTGCGGCCGGGACGAATTTCAATCTCTATGCGGAGATTCTCCAGGGGCGGTTTGCCGCGGTTTGGAAAAACCGGGAGCTGCAAGTGTATCTGCTGATTCTGCTGTGTGCGGCCGGGCTGCTGAGTCTGGACCTGATTCTGAACAGGCCGGAAACATATGATGTCCTTCCGGCCCTGCGGGTTTCCGCGTTTCAAGCGGTTTCCCTTATGACGACCACCGGTTATATCACCGACGACTTTAATACCTGGCCCAGTTTTTCCCGGTGGCTTCTCGTTTTGCTTATGTTTATCGGCGGCTGCTCCGGATCGACCGGGGGGGGAATCAAGGTCGTCCGCATTCTGATTTTCTTCCGGGCCGCCCTGCTGGAAGCGGAGCGTTTTTTCCGTCCGCATGTGGTCCGGCCCCTGAAAATCGCCGGCCACACGGTGGACGAAACCTTCCGGCGCAATGTCTGTATGTATGTGGGAATGGTTTTGGTTCTTTTTCTGCTGGCCACGGTTTTGCTGATGATTCTGCATAACGAGATACAGGTTGGTCCGGCCCAAACACTCGATCTGGAAACGGCCTTTTCCGCTGTGGCTGCCACTATGAACAATATTGGTCCGGGTCTGAATCGCGTAGGTGCGGTTCATAATTTTGCTTTTTTCACGCCGGCTGCCAAACTGCTGCTGTCGCTGCTGATGATTCTTGGGCGGCTGGAAATTACGGTAGTGGCATGCCTCTTTACCCCCAATTTCT
>JAKQBU010000028.1 GCA_029573975.1 Planctomycetota bacterium | reverse complement strand
CAATTTGCCCAGCTTGCCAGCAAAGAACAGGAAACCAAAGTTGAGCAGTATTGGTCACAAAACCGGGAGCGGTTCCGAATCCAGTTGCCCCCGGCCGAAGGCCAGGACAACCAGCAGCCCCAGTATAAAGACCCGGAATTCGGGGAAATAGGCATCTATACCAAAGCCGAACAGATGCTGAAAAATTCTCTGATTCAGCAGGAAGCCCAGCGGCTCTTGGAACTTTCCAAACAGCAATCCCAGCAGGCTTCAGCCTCCCAGCCCGCCGATTACGCGGTTCTGGCCAAACAGACCGAATCCCAGCCGCTCCCCCTGACCTATGGCAAAACCGCTTACCTATCCTACCAGGACGCCCAGAATTACCTGGATTTCCGCTCCGTATATAAAATCGCCAAAGGCCAACCCCAGCAAGACCTTCTGCAAATCCTCTTTAGCTGCGAGCCCCTGCACAAAGGCTTCGTAACCCGCATCGAGGAACCGCCCGCCGCCCTCTTCGAAGATATCGGCCCGGTTCTTCCTAATGAATCCGCGCTGGAAACCGGTTCCGCCTATCTGGTCCGGATTACCGCGGTGGACCCGGCCCGGCAGCCGGTATCCATGGCGGACGACGGTGGGCTGGGACCGGCGGAAAACCTCCCCCCCGACGCCGAGCCGGTTTTGGCAGAAACGGTAAAAAATGACTGGAAAAAACTGCAGGGCTACCTGGCCGCCCAAAAGAAGGCCCAGACCTTCGCCCAGCAGGCCAAAGCCGACTGGCAGGCGGCCCTCACCGAAGCCAACAAAGCCCTGATCACCGATCCCAACCAGACCCCCGAACAGGGGCCTATCCAGGAAACCACCCTGGCCGATGTCAAACGCAACCTGGAGTATCTCCAGCAGTACAGCCAGTATCAAAATTCTCCCAATATCTTCGCCGCCCTGTTTCGCAACACCCAGATGATCCGCAAAGCGATTGATTTATTCAATACCTTCCCGACGGATTCCCCATCCCTGCCCCTGCTGGATAGTCCCGAAAATTTCAGTTGTACCGTTTTCAAGGATTTGCAGGCGTCACCGCCGAACCTGGCGGAATACCTGCGCCGCAAACCCATCGTTACCCAGAATCTCCAGCAGCAGAACCAGCAGTTGCTGGCCTTGACGCAGTTTAATCCGGTCAATCTCGAAAAACGAAACGGATTCCGAGAATATGTTATGGACACAAGTGATAAGGAGACTGAAAAGTGAAAAACATGCAAAAAGTTCTTCCCCTGCTGATAGTTTTCCTGTCCTGGCAGGCTGCCCTGGGCCAGGATGCCCAGCAACCCAAACCAGAAGCTGCCCAGCCCGTCCTGCCGGACTCCGCCGTTCTGGTCACCATTGACGGGCAGACGCTCACCTACGGTCAGGCAAAAATCCTGGTGGAAAACCGCCTGGCTCCCGACGAAGTCAGTGCCGCCAATCGCTGGATCGATATCCAGCTCAAGTACCAAAAGGCCCTGGAAAAACAACTCGACCAGAAAACCGATATCCAGTTCATGGTGGACATGATTAAAAAGCATTTCCTCTCCTATAAGCTGGATATGGAAGTGGCCGATTCCGTCCCCGCCGTCAGCGAAGAGAAGGCCCTGGAAGAATACAATAAAAACATCGCCCGTTACACCCGCCCCATGAACATCGCCCTCCAGCATATCACCGTCCAGGAGCGGCAGCAGGCCGAGAAAATCATCGAAGAGGCCAAACAGCCCGGCGCGGAGTTCGATGCCCTGGTGGAAAAATATTCCCAGGCCGCCGACAAAGCCAAAAAAGGAAAAATCGACCGGCTGAACCTCGAAACCGCCAAACGCCAACTGGGTGAAGAAACCGCCCAGGCCCTGAAAACCGCCCAGAACAATGACATCCTTGGGCCTTTCCTGGGCATCAAGGGCTTTGAAGTCATCAAGGTTGTCTCCTACAAGCCCGAAGAAGTCATGGAATTTGCCAAAGTCAAGGACGGCATCCTCCAGGGCCTGAAAGGCCAGGCCGCCGAGGAAGCCAAAACCAAATTGCTGGATGAGCTGAAAGCCGCCGCGAAAATGGAAAAATCACCGGACCTGCTCAAGCTGGAAGAAGAAGCCAAAGCCCGGCAGGAAGAGGAAATGAAAAAGGCCGAAGAGGCCCGCAAAAACGCCCAGCCCAAAACCGGCATGGGCGGCAACTGACTACTTCCTCACCGCACCATACGAGCGTCCCCGGCCTCCGTGGGGCGCTCTTTTTTTTGAAAAGGCTTTTCTGAACAATTTGCGGGAAAATTCCGGCTTCCGTGATAGCCGGACATCATGATAGTTTGCCGACTCGGATTTCAACCGATTTTTTTGCAGAGCGATTGTGACGTTTTTTTTGATAAACGGAATGCCCTTCTCCTTCAGCCAACCGCCCTCATACACACCGCACCACTCCGATGACTACTCCCTGAATCAAGACCTTATCCGCATAAATCGGATCATATTCCGGATTGCACGGCATCAGACAGATCCCTTCTTTGGCGTAATAAAATTTTTTTAGAGTGGTCTCCCCGTCCTCCAGCAGCGCCACCACCATCTGCCCCTCGCTGGCCTGCCGGGTCCTCTTCACCAGTACATAATCCCCATCCCGGATCTGTTCCTCAATCATGCTATCCCCCCGCACCTGCAAAACGAAGGTTTCCTCCGGCGAGCCGAACAGATGCGCCAAATCCAGCAAATCCGGATTCTCATACGCCTCCACCGGATACCCCGCCGCCACCTTCCCCCGAATGCCATACACCCCCGTGCGATCTTCCTCCTCCACCTCCCTCGGCAAATCCGCCTTCCGGGACGGCCGCTCCATCTCATCTCGCAATTTCACCCGCCGGTCAAGGATCAAAGAGCGTGCCCTGTTGGGCTGACGATGCAGCAGCCCTTTTCGGACTAGCGACTCGACGTGCTCGAACACGGTGACCTTGCTGATGTCCAGCTTTTCGGCAATCTCCTGCATCGTCGGGGAATAACCATTGCTGTCCCGACCGGCACGGATCAGCTTCAAAATCTCGACTTGTCGCGGGGTCAGTATCACCGCTCCCGGTTCCTTTGTGGCTCTTTTCTTCCTGGCTGAAGGGGTCATTTTTGCTCCTCTGGCTTTCTATCGTCCTATAAAATTTAAAGTTATTTATAGCAATCGGCTCGGTATTTGCCAGCATCTTTGCCGACGCATTATTTTTTACCTTCAAAACATCTTCCTGCTCCGCCCCGCCATATCCCAGCAGCCGCTGGCCCCACCGGCTCAATCGCGCCCAAACCGAACATATCTCATTATTTATCAACATATTATAATGAGATACCCCGTCCGGCCAACTCTTGCAATACTCCCCGCCCGGTCCAAACTTGCAAACCGCCGTCAAATCCAAACTCTTGCCGCTATGTACCATAAAAACCTTTCTATAACCCAAAATTCCGGCAAAAATCATCATTTTTACCATAAAATATTGTTCGGTATATGTTAGGTACTCTATTTATCGTCGATCCCATCAAAATTTGTTCACAAATTTTCTGTTATTTCATAAACCACTTCCCCACTGACCATTACCGCCACCGGCTCATTTTCCGACTCCAGAATATCCCGGCACGGCTCCCTGTCCGGCTCCCCCAGCCGTATCACGATAAAATCCGCCTCCTTACCCGGGGCAAGGCTGCCGATTGCATCATCCCACCCCAGTGCCGCCGCCCCATTCCGCGTCGCCATCCGGATCACTGTCTCCGCCGGTATCGCCGGGTATCGCCGGTGCAAATACCGCATCTCCGCCAGCATACTCAGCGATGTATTACTGG
>JAKQBU010000020.1 GCA_029573975.1 Planctomycetota bacterium | reverse complement strand
TCCGAAAGAGATCGCCGAAGTATTGGAATGGGGGATTATTTCCGGTATCACGACCAATCCGTCGCTGTACGGAAAGATGAAAACGGATTTTGTCAGCCGGATTAAAGAGCTGATTCCGCTGGCTCCGGAGTTTCTGTTCACACAGGTCATCGGCCTGGACAATAAAGAAGAAATGGTGCGGCAGGCCCGCTGGCTTTCGGACCAGTCGGAGAAGATCGTGGTGAAGCTGCCGATGAGCAAGGCGGGTATTCAGGCCCTGGTGCAGCTCCGGAAAGAAAGGCCGGATATGAAGATTGCCATTACGGCGGTGGGTTCCGTGGCGCAGGCCCTGCTCTGCGGCAAATGCGGGGCGACGGTGGTGGCTCTGTTCAACGGCCCGCTGGATACCGTCAGCGACGGGGATTTTGATATGGTTACGGCGGTAAAAAAAATCTATACCAACTACGGGTATAAAACGAAAATTCTATCCTGCTGCCGGTTTGCCCCCGGTGTGGCCGAATATGCGGCGGCGGGAACGGATTATATGACCACCAAAAAGGAATTTCTGGAACTGCTGTATGAGCACCCCTACACCGACAAGCGGATGAATGGGTTCTTCAAGGACTGGCGCGGCGCCTTCGGCGACAAGAAGTGGCCCGAAAAGTCCTAACAGACGGCAGATCGACGCGAGGTTATTGGCGGATAGACGCTCCCGTTGGTCGCTGCTGGCAGGCAAGACAGGATAAAAGCTACCCTATATATCTGCCATAGTCATAGTACCGTTGTTAGTAGTGATGTATTGTTTGAAGCAATATTATTACAGGAGATTATATTTTGAAATCGCTGGATCTTTTTAAGCTGGATGGCAAGGTAGCCATAGTAACCGGAGCGGCCCGCGGACTGGGCAAGCATATCGCCATCGGTCTGGCGGAGGCCGGTGCGGATGTCTGTTTCTGCGACCTGCTGGAAGAAGAAGGACGGCAGGTGCAGAAAGAAATCGAAACGCTGGGCCGCCGGGCCTACTTTCAGAAAGTGAATGTGACCAAAAGCGAGGAAATCGAACCTTTTGTCCAGACGGTCAAAGCGAAATTCGGCCGGATTGACATCCTGGTGAACAACGCCGGGATGGAATCCGAGGGTGTCGCCATCGAAACGGTGGATGATTCGCTGTGGCAGAAGATTATTGAGACCAACATGTCCAGCATGTTTTACTTCTCCAAGGCGGTCGGTAAGGAGATGATCGCCCGCGGGGAAGGCGGCTGCATCATTAACATGTCCTCGATATCGGGTTTGATTATCAGCAAGATATTCCCCCGCCACAATGTAACCTATGGTGTTTCCAAGGCCGGCGTGGCCCACCTGACCCGCGGTCTGGCTTCGGAATGGGCCCAGTATAACATCCGCGTCAACGCGATTGCCCCCGGTTACATGGTTACGCCCAACACCCAGACCAGCCGGAAATTCCCCGAAATCGTCGCACGGCTAACCGAAATGACACCCATGAAACGCTACGGCAGGGAAGATGAGCTGAAGGGCATCACCGTTTTTCTGGCCTCCGAGGCCTCGTCCTATATGACCGGCAGCATCCTGGTCATTGACGGCGGCAATACGATCTGGTAAAAGCCGGTTTCGGTGTCCAATTTAATATAATCACTTATTCTGCAATTGGTTACAATTTATAAAGTGCGGTTTATGCCGCACTTTTTTATGGGATACTAATTTTTTTCTTTTTTTTTCTTGACTCGTAGAAGCTATTACGCGATAATAATGTTATGTCATAAGCCAGTTATATCATATTGGCTATATTGGTAAGCATTTTTTCGGAATATATGGAAATGGATCTGAGCGAGAAAAGCAGCCACAACCCAGGCGGTAAGGTGCCTATGCTGGAAAAGCTTCGCCCTGCTTCCGTTTCTTATTCTACTGTCGAATCCATCCGGCCGGCGGATTATTACCGGCAGATTGTGGAAACTCCCAATAAAACCGAACGCATCCTTTCCGCCTTGGTCGATTATATCCATGACGCCAGCCTGAAAGACGGGGACCGTCTTCCCCCGGAGAAGCAGCTTTGTGAAATTTTCGGCGTCGGGACCCGTTCGCTGCGGGAAGCCCTGATTGGCCTGCGGACGCTGGGGCTGGTTCAGTCCCAGCAGGGAACCGGGTGGTATGTCAAACAATTCAATCCGGCGATTAGTCTGCAATTTTTGTCTGCCGTTATCAAGAACTTTAGCCATGCCGATTTAAACGAAATTATGACGACCCGGCTGGCCAACGAACCAGTCATTACCGCCATGGCCGCGGAAAAGATCGGTGAAGAGGGGCT
>JAKQBU010000014.1 GCA_029573975.1 Planctomycetota bacterium | reverse complement strand
TCAGTACCTCCTGACAGGACAGGCCTGCCTTTTGGCTGGCATCCTGCAGGGAGGTTTTCCCGCCGCAGCAGTAGTCAAGGCCCAGGTCTTCCAGCAGCCGGCGGGTTTTGGGATATTGGGTAACAATTTCCGCAATAGTGGTAGATTCTGAGAACCGACGGTTCATGATTTAAACTCCTTTTCGGGATCTTTACGCTAAATATTCTGATATTTCGAAATTTACCTGTCTATAGGAATGTTATGACTCCAAAGTACGTATGTCAAATGTGGTACCGGCGGAAGGAAAGAGGATTTCCAGGTTTTGCTTGACGGAGGCGGGGGAAGGAGGATAATGGGGCGGTCTGGATTTCGGTATGAAACATTTTATTTAAAAAGGAAACGCATATGGCAAAGGCAAAGTTCTCGTGGGAAGGCAAGATTATTAATCCGGCCCAGGTCGGGGGGATCGAGGTATCGGAACTGGTAGATGGGTCGGGGCGGGGCACGCGGATCGCGTGGATCAATACCGGATCGGGTCTGCGGTATCAGGTGGTGATCGATCGCTGCCTGGATATCGTGGCGGCTTTTTACAATCAGTACAGCCTGGCATGGCTGAGCCATAACGGAATCACAGCCCCGCGGCCGGATTCGTATCATGATCTGGAATGGCTGAACACCTTCGGCGGCGGCTTTCTGACGACGTGCGGCCTGACGCATATGGGACCTCCGGAGTCGGATGAGAAGGGGAGCCGGGGCCTGCACGGGCGGGCGAGCAATCTGGCGGCGGCGGTGGAATCGATCATCCAGCCGGATCCGGTGAACGGCAAGCTGGGGATGAGCATTACGGCGGTGGTGAAGGAGTCGCGGCTGTTCGGGCCGAACCTGGAACTGCGGCGGACGATATCGGGCACGCTGGGCCATCCGGCCATCCGGATTCAGGATGTGGTGACCAATCGGGGCAATACCCCAGCCGATCATATGATGCTGTACCACTGTAATTTCGGCTGGCCGCTGGTCGATGAGGGGACCGATATCATCTGGAAAGGTACCTGTGTTTCCCGCGGTCTGGACATGGATAACCGGCTGTTTAATAGCAAGCATAATTACCGCAAATGTTTAGAGCCTCAGGAATCGCACCGGGGATCGGGAGAATCCTGCGGCTTTATCGATGTGGCGGCGGATCGGAAAGGCCTTTGCACTGTGGGGCTGTATAATCCGAAAATCAATCTGGCCCTGGCCATGCGTTACAGCAAGAAACAATTGCCCTGCCTGACGAACTGGCAGCACTGGGGATTCGGAGATTACGTGACGGCCCTGGAGCCGGGAACCAACCCCCCGGTCGGACAGGGAGTGGCCAGAAAACAAAAGAAACTGGTGAGTATCGCCCCGGGCAAAAGCAAAAACTACGATCTGGAATTCACCGTCGGCCAGACCCGCAAGATTTTTGGCTAAGATGGTGAAGGGCGCGGTTAAAGGCCGCCGGGATCAAAGAACGATCCTTTTAGATGTTTTTCCCAAGCCGTAGAGAGGCAGAGCAAATCCTCTCTACGGTTTTGTTTGCGCCGCCACCGGCGCAGAGGGGGGGATCTTTGCAAACATAACCATTTGAGTAATATGCAGTTAAAGATTTATGGATGGGAAGGTCTCCGGAAATGATTAGGCATTGATTTTGATGGAGGTTTACTGTAATATTATTATTTTTGTGCTGTATGATGATTTTAACCGTCCAGTGGAGTAAATTGGAATGTACCAAGTAGTTGACAAACAGACCATCGGGCCGAACCTGACGCAGTATGAGATTATGGCGCCGCGGATTGCGCGGGCGCGGAAGTGCGGGCAGTTTGTGATTGTCCGACCGTTTGCCCATAGTGAGCGGATCCCGCTGACGGTGGCCGATACGAATCCGGGCCAGGGTACGATTACGCTGATTGTGCAGACGGTGGGCAAAACGACGCTGGAGATGAGCCAGATCGAAAAAGGCGGTGCGTTTCAGGATGTGGCCGGGCCGCTGGGAATGCCCAGCCATATCGAGAAATACGGCACGGTGGCGGTAATCGGCGGCGGGCTGGGAACGGCGGTGATCTATCCGCAGGCGATTGCCCTGAAAGAACTGGGCAACAAAATTGTTACGATTATCGGGGCGCGGACCAAGGACCTGCTGATTATGCAGGATTTGCTGGCGAAACTGAGCGATCAGTTGATTATGACGACGGATGACGGCTCGAGCGGGAAAAAGGGACTGGTGACCCATGCTTTGCAGGAGCTGATCGATGATCCGAATGGCCGGGTGGATGCGGTGTATTGTGCCGGGCCAGTGATCATGATGAAGGCGGTCTCGCAGGTGACCAGGCCGTATAATATACCCACCATTGTCAGCCTGAATCCGGTGATGGTGGACGGTACGGGGATGTGCGGCGGGTGCCGGGTGACGGTGGGCGGCAAGACGAAGTTTGCGTGCGTCGATGGGCCGGAATTCGACGGGCATCAGGTGGATTACGATGAGCTGATGGACCGGCTGACAACGTACAAACCGCAGGAGAAGAATTCCCTGGATCAGTTCAAGAGCCATACTTGTAAATGCGGCAGACATTGAAAACGGAAGAACAGGTTAAACCACGAAGGGCACGAAGCCATGACAGAGACGAAAGATGATTTGAACCGGAAATTGACACCCAAGGAACGGCTGGCGATTGAACGGCAGCAGATGCCCCAGCGGGATGGCGCGGAACGGGCCAGGGACTTCAATGAGGTCAACCTGGGGCTGGCAGAGCAGATTGCGGTGCGGGAGGCGAAGCGGTGCCTGCAATGCAAGAATGCCAAGTGTATCGAGGGCTGCCCGGTCAGCATTGATATACCCGCTTTTATCACCAAGATCTCGGAAGGGGATTTTCTGGGCGCGGCGGCGGTCATTCGCAAGGACAACAATCTGCCGGCGGTGACAGGGCGGGTGTGCCCGCAGGAAGTACAGTGTGAGTGCCGGTGCGTGCGGTGCAAGAGTGACAGCCCAGTGGCGATCGGCTGGCTGGAACGGTTCGTAGCGGATTATGAAATGAAACACCGGACGGGCAAGCTGGAGGTGACGGCGGCCAAAACCGGTAAGAAGGTGGCGTGTATCGGGTCGGGG
>JAKQBU010000002.1 GCA_029573975.1 Planctomycetota bacterium | reverse complement strand
CCAGGTCGGCATGAAACGCAAAGGCCCCCTGGCCGCCTTTATTCTGGGCCTGGTGTTCGGCATTGCCCTGGGTCCCTGCACCTTCGCCTTTATGGCCCCCATGCTGGGCGTCACTTTCCGATTGGCTTCCTCCCAGCCAGGGTACGGCATCCTGCTCCTGCTGCTCTACGGCCTGGGCCATTGTTCGGTAATTGTTTTTGCTGGAACATTTACAGAAGTAGTCCAGCGTTATCTCAACTGGAACGAAAAATCTAAAGGCGCCTTGATCCTGAAAAAGGCCTGTGGAGTCCTGATCCTCCTGGCCGGCCTCTACCTCATCTACACCGCCCCCGCCCTTTCTTAATTTTTTCTTTTTGTAGTGTTGATCCGTCATATATTGGATCTGTCTTAGGGGGGTACGATGTTTCCTGACCTTCCCAATAGGGGGAAATGATAAAGCTTGACAGACAGGGGGTTGGAGGTAAGATAGAAGTAATGTTTGTTGTTGGCGTTAAGATTATAAAATTTGAAGTAAGAAGTAGTTATGGCGAATAAAGTAGCGGTATTGATTCCGGCGGCGGGGGCCAGTACCCGGTTCAAGGGGAAACGGAAGAAGCAGTTCTGCGATATAGACGGGCGGGCGGTTTTTTTGCGGACGGTGGAACGGTTTGCCGACCGGGAGGATGTGGGCCAGGTGGTGCTGGCAATCCCGGCGGACGAGGAAGAGCTGTTTCAGATCAAGTGGGGGGCCAGTGTCGGGTTTCACGGGGTGAAGGTGATTCTGGGTGACGCCGAGCGGTATAAAACGGTTCGGAAGCTGCTGGCGGAAGTAAAAGAAGGCGTGAACCTGATTGCCCTGCATGATGCGGTGCGGCCGTGTGTGACGGCGGAGCAGATTGACGCGGTCTTTGCCGCGGCCGCCCAGAGCGGGGCCGCGATTCTGGCGCACCGGCTGGTGGGCACGATCAAGCGGGTGGGCGACCAAAATATTATCGCCAAAACCATGGACCGGACGGAAATGTGGGAGGCGCAGACGCCGCAGGTGTTCAAGCCGGAGATTATTCGCCGGGCGTATGAAAATATCGAGTCGGTGAAGGAGAAGATTACCGACGATGCGCAACTGGTGGAGGCGCTGGGGATTCCGGTCCAGGTGGTTGAGGGGACTACCAGCAATATCAAGATCACCAGCGAGGAGGATATCGCGATTGCCGGGGCGATCCTGAAAGCCCGCGATAAGGCGAAAAAAACCAAAGGATCCGCCGGTCCCTTCGCCGATGAACGGGAAATGTGGTAAGGCAGACGCCAGCGTCAGAAGCTCTTCGATCCCTTGTATTGGGGAGCCAGAGCCGGTTTTGGATGTAACTATCGACTTTTTGGCGTTTCCGTCCAATAAAAGATAAAAAATGCGGTATCGCCGGCGGCGATGATATTTTTATGCTTTCAGGCCTTTGAGATTGGGTTGCAGACGGCGGTTCTCCCGGATTAGTTCGTCCATGGTAAGGAGGCAGCCGCGGTGGGCGACTTCCCGCCCGAGGATACAGGTGAGGGTGCAATCGACAGAACGGACAACCGATTCATTGGCGCAGTTACCGGCCAGGATGGCGTTGTAAAAGGCAGCGATATTGCGTTTGGCACCGGATTCATAGAGGTCGCTCACCGGGCCGCCGGAAAAGTGCTGGGGGCCGCCGCGTACATAGGCCTTGTCCCAGTAGGAAAAGCGGGCGTTGGCCAGAACGCCCTGGATGGCTCCTTCCAGTGAGCCTTGTTTGAGCCAGTCGTGGGTGGGGCCGGCGGCACTGTGATGATTCCAGACCAGGCCGTCTTCAAAGGTGTAGGTGATGAAATAGGTATCCAGGGCATCGCCGTGGGGGTCTTTGCGGCAGCGGCTGCCTTTGGAATAGGCACCGACGGGACGGCGGCCCAAGGCCCAGATGATGGTGTCAATAATGTGGATATCGAAATTGCCGATGTAGCCGCAGCTCAGGGCGTCGTCGTTGACCCAGATCAAATCGACGAGCCGGTCTTCGATGGTGTCCCGGAACGGCGGGTCGTTGGAGATTCCATCTCCCCCGCTGCTGCCGACCGAGAAAACCATTTGCAGATCCCCCAGAGCGCCCTGCCGGAGGCGGTTATAGACTTCGATGTTTATCGGGTCGGTGGGCATCTGATAATCGATGTGAAAGACGCGTTTCTGCTGGGCGGAGGTCTTGCCCAGTTCGCTGATTTTCAAGACGCCGGGGACATCGACGGCGACGGGCTTGGCCATATACACGTGCAGGCCAGCCTGCACGGCGGCGGCGGCATGTTCGGGGAAAAAATAGGGCGGGGTTTCCAGGATGACGGCCTCCACACCGGAATCGATGACCCGCTGATAGGCGGAAAGACCCGAAAAACAGCGGGATTTATCGACACCCAGGGCGGCGCCGGCCTTATCGGCCCGGTCCTGGAAGTAGTCCGCGGCGGCGATGAATTCATACCCGCCGTGCTGCTTAAACAGGCCGGCGATCCAGGCCCCGCGTCCGCCGCAGCCGATGATACCGGCCTTGATTTTATGGTCCAGTGGGACGGCGGCTGGGGCGTCCTGGGCCTTTAAGAGCGGCCCGGCTGTAATTGCGGTCCCGGCGGCGGCTATGCCGGTCAAAAAACTCCTGCGATTCATGATATATTCGGTCTGATTCATATTTTACCCTCTGCTGCTGACGTTTTTTAAAGCACTTTCGAAATATATCAAATTACTCTGGCCCATATAAACAAAAAAGGGGTAGATAGCAAGAACTATCTACCCCGCAGACATAGTTTTCACGGTTTTACTTTATTGAGCGGAAATTACGTGCATGTCATTGTCGTATTTCATGGTATAGCTGTAGGTGACGACGGTGGCCTTTTCGCCGGTGGTATCGGGTGCTAGGGTGAGGTCCCAGCGGAGGATGCCCTTGTCCTTCAGGTGGGCGGCATACTCGGCATTGTTACTCAAAGGCACACTGCTTTCCAGATCGCTGATGGCCAGCGTTTCATCTTCGGTATAGGGCAGCCGTTCCAGCAGCCGCAGCGGGACCGGGGTCTTTTTGTAGTTTTGAAGGGCAATCCGGTAATGGTAGGTATCGACGCGGTTGCCCCAGAGGGTTTCGATCTTTTTGTCCTTGAATTCGCGGGTGACCTGAATCTGGGAATCCACGCCGAAGCCGGCGGTGAACTTTTCGCCCATGGTGACCAGGGGCATCTCACCCTTGCCGACAAAATCGCTGCCGCGGTACAGGCTGGCTGGGCCGGGCAGCAGGATGGTATCGCTGTCGTTGACCATCTCGGCCTGCAGATAGACATAATCGGTCAGCAGGGGGGTGGCGACAAAACAAAAGGCAGCGCCGGCGTCGATGCGGGCGATGGTGACCAGTTGCTGGTCGCTGCGGCTGGGCAGCGAGAGTTTGCCGGCCAGTTGATAGGAAACACTCACGCCTTCTTTGCGGGCAAACTCCTGGGCCTGCTTTTGAATCAGGCCCAGGGCTTTATCATCCACCTGCAATTCGATGGCCTGATTTAGCGTGGCCAGTTGGTTAAGCTCCTGCTGGGCGACTTTCCCTTTCCCGGCGGCTACGCGGCGATTCTGCTGAATGCTGCCGAATTGCCCGCTTAAGTCCAGATAGGACGAAGAAGGGGCGTTTTCCAACTGCTGAGCAACCGGCTGCGAATCCTTATTCGCCTCCTGGCTGGATCGGTCGCCTCCCAAAACACCGGCTCCCAGCAGCACTTTCATGGGGTCCAGGGCCGGGGCGAAGGCCGCCATGCTTGGTTCGGCGGTGGAAAGGCGCAGGGTGACGCCGTCCCAGTTTTCGCCGCTGGCCTGATGGATGATGGCGTTATACTCCACCTGGACTTTGGTTTGTTCGGCATCGGCCCGCAGATTGTACTGGGGCAGCCAGTTGGCATCATTCACCAGGTAACTCAATTGGATGGCGGTTTTCTTGTCATCGGTCTTGTGAATATTCAGCACGGCTTCCCGTTCGGTGCGGGAACGGCCGGCGGCCAGTTCTTCCCGCTGGCGCTGCAGCAGATTCAATTCCTTTTGCAAATCTTCCAGTTGATCTTCCAGATTCAGGGCATTTTCATGGAGTTGGGTCATTTTCCCTTCCAGATAGCCGGTCAATTTTTCGATGGGTTCATATTGCAGTAAAGCCCGGTCGAAATCGTGGTTGGCGGTGGTCGTCGAGAGGTTCCAGAATGGTTCATAGCGGCCCCGCAAATTGCCGCCGTGTTCCAGGTTTTTCTGGGTATGTTTGATCTGGCGATTCATGTCTTCGATTTTGGCATCGAGCTGCTTGACCTCTTCGCGGGTATCCTCCTCAACCGCCTGCTCCCGATAGCGGACGCTGAGAACCATCGCGTCCCCGGAGGCCTGGGCATAGAGGCTTTCGGATACAATCTGGTGGGGCAGGCCGGTAACGACGATCTCGGAACTGCCGGCGGGGACCTCCAGATCGAGGGAACGGGTCACCAGGGCCTGGCCGCGATAGACCGTAACCTCGGAGATGGCCCCCGTGGTGGTGGCGGCGTTGGCGAAGGTGAGTTGATATGTTGTTGATAGCAGGACAAGAATCAGTAATGCGATGGTTTTTTTCATAATGGGTTCCTTTATTTAAGTTATATTATTTGAACCGCGTGTGCAATCCCGATATATATATCGGGACACACCCTACCTGAAAATTCTATTTTTGCTGGGTTTCGCGCTGGAACTGGGAGGCGCGCATGGACTTTCGCTGCCGGGTCCAGTTGTTTTCATCCAGATTGTCGGCGTCGTTGCGATTGTCTTCGGCATACTCGTCCAGCTTGCTGGATTGATACTTCGCGCCATATTCTTTTAAATAGCTGGCGTTGCTCTTCAGCATTTCTTCGGCCTTTTTTGTTTCTCCCCGATCCCGGAGCTGCAGGGCCATTTTATTGCGTTCGATGGCGATCTGCTCCACGACATCGACCGTCACCCGGGTATTCGTATTCGCTTCGATCCGTTTTTCATCGGCGGAAAATGTGACTCCCGAGCTGCCGATCCATTCCTGCGTGGTATGGGTGTTCATATCCCCATAATTTATCCGCACGGTAGCTACGGTCCGGGCGGTATCGCCGGCCATCGGGGGCACTTCCATTTCCAGCAGCAGATATTTCTCGCTCTGGCTGAAGAGCTGGTTGATATAGGCCTTGACGTTCTGCCCCTGAATCTGGCCCTGGCGACCCAGCAGCCGAACGGGGCGGATCCCTGCCGGACAGACGATCTCGATCTGAATCTCCTGGGCGACGACCGCCAGGGCGCGGTTAAATTCGCTGTTGAACACACCCGCCAGGTCGGTTGCCTGTTCGGCAAAGTAATGGCTGCCGTCACTCTTATAAGCCAGTTGGGTCATGAGGTCCTCGTTATATCCCAGTCCCAGCCCGATGGTGGTGACGGAGATGCCTTCTTCGATGAGAGAGCCGCCCAAGCGGCCCAATTCGTCGGGGGTTTGCGGCCCGACGTTGGCCAGACCATCGGAGAGCAGCAGCATCCGGTTGACCCGGCCCGGCTCCAGAAATTTTTTCAGTTCCCGCCCACCCTGGCTGACGCCGGCGTATAAGGCGGTACTGCCTCCGGCCTGGATCGATTGAATCAGCCGCTCCATTGCGTCCCGGTCGGAGACTTTGGTCGCGGGAATCAGCACGTTGACATTGGAATCGTAGGTTACGACGGAAAGAATGTCGTCAGAGTTGAGACGCTGGATGGCCATAATGGCGGCTTTGCGGGCTTCGGCGATCTTTTCGCCGCCCATCGAGCCGGACTTGTCGATCACAATGGCGATATTGACGGGCGGGCGGGTTTGCTCGCGTTCGATGCATAGTCCCTTGAGGGCGATCCGCAGATAGGCTGTCTGCGGCTGATCGGCGTGGAGTACAGGCTTGTCCAGCGACAGATCAAAGACGATGGGAGAAGGAAGGGATTTGCCCCAGGCGGTATTTATCCCTAAAAGGGAAACGGTTAGAACCAGGACTGCTTTTGTGCATTTGGATCGGATTTTCATGGTATGCTCCTTTCAAGGTATTGCCAGAAATCGGACATTATCACTACCTGAATTATGAAATCAAAATCCTTGAACTCCAAGTAAATTGGATGTAAAATCCGGACCATCTTTTTTTACAGAACATTTACATACCGGCGGGCACGAGATACGGTATAATAGAGCAGCGGAATATCCGTATTTTGGATGGATGCCTATGCAGACAAAAATAAACATATTGATCGTGGAAGATGAGCCGAAGATCCGGCAGGGATTGAAGGATTTTCTGGAGTATCATGATTTTGCGGCAGATGAAGCGGTGGACGGCCTGGAGGCGCAGCGGCTGGCGGCGGAGCGGCGGTTCGATCTGATCCTGCTGGACCTGATGCTGCCGAAGATCAGCGGGGAGCAATTGTGTCAACAGTGGCGGCAGAGCGGTTTGCAGACGCCGATTATCATGCTGACGGCCAAGGGGCAGGAGCAGGAGAAGATCAGCGGGCTGAATCTGGGGGCCGATGATTACCTGACCAAGCCTTTTTCGCTGGAGGAACTGCTGGCGCGGATCCTGGCGGTATTGCGGCGGATGAGTCCGGGCCGGGCGGTCGGCCAGAGGTTTTCTTTTGGCGGCTGGGAGGCAGACATTTCCGCCCTGACCGTGAAGAACCACAGCCGCAGCGTGGAGCTTACCGCCCGCGAGGCCCAGATCATTCAGTATTTCGCCGCACACCCCCACCGGATTATCAGCCGGGACGAGCTGTACGAGAAGGTTTGGGGCGAGAGCATGACGGAGCTGGGGACGCGGACCGTGGATATGCACATCGCCAAACTGCGGGCAAAGATCGAGAAGGACACCACCGAGCCGCAAATCATTAAAACCGTGCGCGGCGCCGGTTATAAATATGAAAATGAGTAGGACCTGTTTGGTATGTACCGGCGTTTGATAATCGTATCGATTCTTATTTTCCTCAGCCTGTGCGGGCTGAGCGGGCTGGGCTATCGGGCCATTCGCCTGCAGCAGGAGGGGCTGGCGGGCCGGCGGTA
>JAKQBU010000614.1 GCA_029573975.1 Planctomycetota bacterium | reverse complement strand
CACCGCCTTCATGAGCGATATATCCTCCTGCCGGAAGGTTTCCCGGTCGCGGGTGCCGAAAGAGAGGGTTCCGATTACTTCCCCCCCCGCATCTACCAGCGGATGGCAGGCGTAGGCCTGAATGCCGTAGGATTGAATCAGTTCCGTACGGGGATCCAGGCTCTGGGAAATATGCTCGGCCACGATGCGGCAGCCGTCCCGGGCCACGCAGCCGCATACCGCCGCTCCGTAATCCAGCCATTCAATCTGCCGGGCCTGCTGCGGCTCGATCCCCGCACAGGCATTCAGATGCAGTCGCTTCTCCTGTTCATCAACCAGAAAATTAAAAAAGACCTGACAATGGAGATGTTCCATCACCCGTCGGCAAAGAATTTCGATTGCTTGTTGCGGGTCCGGCGACCGCAAAAGTTCCCCCGCGGTTTCGGCCAATAGCTCATATCGTTCGGAGCTGCGCTGCACCTCCTGCTCGGCATGTTTGCGATCCGTAATATTATTCAGTGCCAGAATCACATGCCGCCGGCCATCCAGTCTCAGCGGATCCGCACTGATCTCCAGCCACAACCGAATCTCACGGCCTCCGATCAGCAGGACGGTCTCCATCTCCACATCGTGAAGCGGCTGGCCGGTTTCTAAAACCGACGCAAAGGTCCCGCGAATCCGGCAGGTAGCACAGTGGGCAGTATGTCCACACCCGGCTGCATCCGTCAGGGCATGGATACAACCGACCAGGTCACCCGGCTGCTGGCTGATCCCCTCCGAAAGATCCCTTCCTACCCAGCGGGAAATCGTATGGTTCATGCGTTTGACGCAGCCTTTCTCATCGATCAAAATCATACCGACATTGACGATATTAAAAACCGCCTGCAGATTGGCCTGTTCCCGCGTCAAAGAATCCTGCGCCTCCTGCCGTTGTCTGATTTCCCCTTGTAGTTGGGTATTGGCTTGTTCCAGTTCCTTCGTCTGCTGCCGTACCAGTTCCTCCAGATGCTGGCGATACCGCTCCAGTTCAGCTTCGGCTGCTTTCTTCTCGGTAATATCACGGGCTGCGGCGAAAACCCCCTGGACTTCGTCCGCCTCGTTCTTATAAATCGTGGCATTGTAAAGTACATCTGTCAGCCGCCCGTCCCGGTGCCGAATGGTTAAAGGATAGTTTGTAACGGAACCTTCCGCAAAAACCTGCTCATTCCCCTCCCGGGCCTTCTGCGGTTCGGAGAAATAATCGGAAAAATCGGTACCTACTAACTGCTCCCGGCGGCAACCGGTCACCCGCTCCGTCGCCTCGTTCACATCGGTAATCTTTCCCTCGGCATTGATCGTTACCAGCGGATCCAGACTGGCCTCAATTAAACTGCGGGCATATTGAAAGGTTGCATGCAGGGCCTTCTGCGCCTGAATCTGTTCGGTGATATCGATCCCCATCTCCAGAATCAGTTTGGAACCGTCTATATCGGTAAAGGGAAAATCGGAAATATCATAAATGCGCCCGTCCGGGCCATTCCATTCCCAGTGGTGCGGCTGGCCGGTCTTCAAAACCGTATAGGTTTGACAGATCTGGCACGGCTCAGTCCGCCCGAACAGATATTCGTAGCATCGCTTTCCGCCGGATTTCCCAAACCGCTCTTCAAAATAGCGATTGGCAAATGAAACATGATAATCCGGTGTCAGTAATATGACATATACCGGCAGGGCATTCAACACTTCATGGAACCGCTTCCGCTCGTCAGCCAGGGAAAGCATGGTAGCCTTCAATTCCGCGGTTCGCTGCTGTACCTGCGATTCCAATTTGGCATGGTTCTCCCGCAAACTCTTTTCCGCCTCCTTCCGGGCAGTAACATCCATAAAGATGGCGGCAAACTGTCCGCGTACCGGGCTATAAGCATAAACCTCAAAATACTTGTTAATGGCCCCGCTGAATTCCTCCAGACGAGCCGGTTCCCCGGTCAATGCCACCCGTCCGTACGTTTCAATCCATACCGGTTCGATCTGCGGCATGATCTGCCGCACCGTTTTACCCAGCACCTGATCCCGCGAAAAACCGGTTAGTTTCTCAAAAGCCGGATTCACCTCCAGAAAACGATAATCCATCGGCTGCCCCTGTTCATCACAGAGAATCTCATGGAGGGCAAAACCTTCGCTCATGCTGGTAAAGAGAGAATGAAACCTTGCTTCGCGGTCATGCAGTGCCTGCTCGATATCCCGTACTCCCGTTAAATTTTCCAGTGTCATAGAACTGGGATTGTTATTGGTGGAATCCGTCTGGTGGGCAGGTCCCGGTTCCGCTGGCAGGTCTTGGCGTTTTTTCCCACGGGCATTTTTTCCGGCTTCGATGGTCACGGGGCTTACCGTCCTTTATCTAAACAGAAAGATTCACTCGGTAAAGATAATGACTCTACGCAGTATAGCTTTTCCGGTCCCGGCAGTCAATTCTTATTTTGTCTTGTCTCTGCCGGTAAGATCCCTAACCACTTTGGCGCAAAAGACTTGCGCTGCCATTTTCCGGTATTGGCTTGAATCCCGATATCCCGGTGGTCCATCCGGTATATTCTTTCCCCCGCCTCCTGCCGATTCTGTCAATTTTGATATGGCCATTGAGGGAGGCGCAATCATGCTGCCATTACCCTTTTTCTATTTCTATTTCGACGGCGGTCCCGTGGCTGACCACATCAAAAACCGGGGAAAATCGGGTTAATTCTTTGAGTTTTTCCAGGTTTCCAGCATCGGTTTTCACCCGGAATTTTACCCGGATGCTCTGGTAGCCTTTCCGGATGTCCTGGGACAATCCCATAAATCCCCGCAGATCGAGGTCCCCTTCCAGTTGCGACTCCAGCTCCTCGATTACGATCCCCCGCAGAGCCGCATGATACACAATACTGGATGTCAGACAACCCGCCAGCGCATGGAGCAGATGTTCCACCGGATTAGGCCCCTGGTCTTTGCCCGCCAGAATCGGCGGTTCATCCGCCTCCACCGCAAAGACCTGCTGGTGATCATGTTCCTGCCCCGCCCCGTAAAAACTTTTTATGACGCTCTGGTTATATCCTCCGCCCAGCCATTTGTTTTGTATATGAAATTTCGACCGGGCCAGGTTCGGATCCTGCTGGATGGCTTTCACGGTCTCCTGGAGGGTATCCATATTCACGCCATTTACAATTTTGGGGGTATTGGGATTATTCATTTTTAAGTTCCTTCGTGAAAGAGGTCTGTCATTTTTCCAGGGACGCAGGGAAACCTTATTTGGGTTTTTGTTGCTGGAGGGCCTGGCCCATTTTGTGCCCCAGGGTACGGCATCTTTCCAAATCAGGACTGCCTGGCTGTGTCATGTCAAATATTTTATGCTCCACTCCCTCTGCCGCCAATCCTGCCCCGAGGGTGGACAGCTCAAACCCGTGAAAATGCCGAATCCCCCAGTCAACCACACCCACCCAATACACATCCTTTGTTAAAGAAATCAACCTATTCTGCCTTTCTGAATGCCAAATTTGCCATTTTATTTCGTAGTAACCATAACACGATTATGCCGCGGTCAGATCGGATAATCTAATAATGTCGGAGCCGAAGGATTTTGTTTCCTCATGGATCTCCGACATGATATTTCCTTTCCGGATTCTACGCCGATACCAGACATTGTTCATTCGCCTCACGAACCTTGTCCAGGGCTTTTTTTTGGATTTGCCGTACCCGTTCCTTCGACAAATCCAGATATTGCCCGATCTGTTGCAGCGTCATCGGCTGATAGGTATCCTCCGATAGGGAAAATCGCCTTTCCAAAACAAACATCTCTGCTTCCGAAAGATTGGCCAAATTGTCCCGCACAATCATTCCTACCGTTTGGGCTTGTTCCCGAAGCTGCTCTTCGCGCCGGGCTTCCACATGATTGTCAATATCAAAAAATAGTTCACCGGAACTGGAAAAACGGCTGCGCCAGCGGTTGTGTTTTCTGGCCAGCCGGTACAGACTTTGCAGGATGGCCTGGCAGGCATAGGTGCTGAATCGAAACCCCAGCGAACAATCATATCGATCCACCGCCCGCAATAACGCCAAACTGCCCTCGCTCACGCTGTCTTCATATTCGAGATGGTAATATTGGGCGCGCCGCGCCATGGATTTCACCAGTCCCATATTGCACGTGACGATCCTGTCTTTAATAGTACGCTGCTGGTCATCCCATTGCAGTAGCTTTCTGATGTCTTCCTGCCGCCAGGAACGCTGGCGCAATAATCTCTTTCGCAGATTTTCCCGCCGATAACGGCAATAGTTCATCTGCAAAAATAAAGTCTGGATCTGCTCACTATTCGGCACCGTGTCGGGGGGAATCACAATCGAATGGTTCAGAATCTTTGCCATTTCCGAAGGCCGGGTAAAACTCGCATGGGAGACATAATAAAGACTGTCAGCCAAATTTCTTCTCAACTGTTCTGCCTGACTGGCAGTCAGCAAACAGCCTCTCACTCGTTCTGCCATTTCGTGATTTAACGTATCGCCTGTAATCATAAGATTATCCTTACCTGCATGGGAATAAGCCTGTCTTGACTGTTCTGTCGTGCCCTCGTCACTCTTCCATCGTGATCGCTTCCGTGGGACAGTTTTCCATTGCCTCCCGGCAGGTCTCCTCCGCCTTCGGGGGGACCGGATCTGCTATCACTACCGCTACATTGCCCTGCACCTGGAAAACCTCCGGGCAAACTTCTTCACAGGGGCCGCAGCCCGTGCATAAATCGTTGTTGACTCTTGCTTTCATCATAAACTCCTTTCTCTGGTTCTGTATGAATCCTGTGTAATGGATTTCCAAAAAAGGTGATATAGGGAATATCCCTATTCTCACCTTCCTTTTTCCTTAGCCCGCATATCTCACGGGCTAGGAATCGAAATCCTTTCTTTCGTGCCAAATAACGAGTGTTATTACAAACCCGTGCCCGCCAGCCAAAAACCGGAAAAAGTCGCTAAATCCGGCAGGGAAACGGTCAGATCTCCATTGAAATCCGCACCCCCGCACCATCCGCATCCCGGTTCCAGCCAGTAGGCCGCCAGCATAGCCAAGTCACCCAAAGTGACCATACCGTCACCATCCAGATCACCAGGAACCACAGGCTCTGGTAGTATTTTGAATATTTCACCGCCCAAATCCGCAATATACAGGTTTCCTTGTGCATCCTCTCCAAAGGAGGAAATGTCATTTGTCGTACCGATATCCGGCGTCATTTCCACGGTTCGGTTGGTAAATTCCGTCTTATTCACCCCGTCAT